>PMIG01000061.1:9532-10126 GCA_003157055.1 Bacteroidales bacterium
ACGATGGTGGCATTCAGAGCGAAAAAACTATTATCCGTTAGTGCTTCATCATTATCAGATGTGATTTTTATTCCAACCTCCGTTGAATTTAATGAGGGGAATGCATTTAATAGTTCAACTGGGGAATTTATTGCCCCAACTACTGGAATTTATACATTCAGTGTTGCATATTATGCTGATGGTACAGGTGGATCAAGAAAACTGTCAATATATTATAATTCAGCACTTTATGAAGATATGGCAATTGATATAGCATCTGGCACCCAGATTACTGTAAGATCAATTACCATGAAGCTTTCTTCAAATGATGTAGTTAAATTAATCATTAATACGGGGACCGCTACTCAAACCGGTACCGGAACATTTTCCGGGTTCAAGGTTTATTGATTGCCGGACCTCTTAACCCACTCCTTCCCTTCCGCCGAGAGCGGAACAAGCTCTCCCGGGAGGGATTATTTTCTGTACTTCCTTTGAACCGCTGTACCGCTGTACCTTTTCACCTTTCTTTATTTCCCGTTAAATTATTTACATTTGCCAAAACTTGTTTAATGATCAATAACGAACAGATAAAAGACCTTTCGGAACGCAGAGATG
>PMIG01000057.1 GCA_003157055.1 Bacteroidales bacterium
TCCGCTCCCACCTCGTACCTTTTCAGCACCATATTCTTGTCGGCCGAAACGACTGTCTCCTTAAGCGGAATGAGAGTACTGTTCATGTCAATATTCATTTCACCCGGACCATTCAGGTTGATATTTACCATTTTCTCCTTCATCCCCACAAAGGTGAATTGAAGCTGTTGGGAACCTCTTGGCATGGATAGTGAATAATAGCCATACTGGTTGGAAATGGTTCCAGATGAGAGTCTCTGGTTAAAAACTGTAACCCCGGCTACCGGTTCCTTCGTATCTGAACTTGTGATATAACCTGTTAAGATCGCATTGCCGGGCTTGTTCCTGTCAGCAGGATTTCCGATATTGATGTATGCAGAGGAAGATGTCTTCTGGTTATCCTGGTCGCCGTAATTTGACGAAGGAATGAAATTAAGTCCCGGTGAAGCTTCGGAGCCGGTAATTTTAATTGCGAAATTCCTTGTTATTAATACGTTGCCGGAGTTGTCGATATAATAAAAAAGAGATTTGTCGCGGAACATAACATCAAGTAAGTCAGATAACAGAACAGGACCTTTGAATTCCCCTAGTTTGATATCGCTCACCCATTCGTCCATGTAAAAGAACCTGAGGCTGTCCTGACTTTCTGCCTTTGCCACAAAATCGTGGAAACTCATGCCGGAATAATCCCACCCTATTTGAACGTTTTGCTGGGCTTCAGTCGCACTTCCATAAAAGAGCGCGAGAATAAGAAATAATATTTTAAGCTGACCTCTCATTTTTCTAATGTCCAAGTTTATCACAGTATTCAATGAGAGGCACAAAACTTTCCGGACTCTTTCGTGATATTTGAAGTTTATTTGTCTTGATAAAACTTCTGATTTGCGTCTTGTGGCTGCTGAAAAGCGCAATTACATCATTCTGGTTACTGACGGGATAGGCTTTTCCGTCTTTCATCACATAAATTTTCTGCGTCAGCTCAAATTCATCATATTTATTATCAACAGCCAGAAGAAGAATGCTTTTCCGGTATTTTACAAAGAGGTTAATATTTCCCTGATAAAGCAGATTGACATAGCCATTAAGGTCATTAAGGCTGTCTTTGTCAAACTTTAGAAAACGCCAGGATTTATTGTTATATACAATAGTGAAAGATTCAACCATCTGCTTGTTCAACTGAATGATTATATTCTGTCCTGCTTTTGTAAGTAGTTCATCGTTACAGACGTCGTACTTTATGCTGCTACCCGGGAATGTCTTCCCGTTTATAACAATTGTTGCCGGAAGGAAGGAATCGGAAAACAGAAACTGGTCACCTCTTACCCTGTAATAAAGGTTTCTCCATATCCTGCCATTGAACAGTAGTTGCTTATCAATTGTATCCTGTGTCAGATGGTATCTCTGGGTGGCAGGTCGATAATCAATTGATCCGTATAGAGCTGGTGATAAGAATATTACCAGTAATAAAATAAGAATTAAACCAAGATTCCTCATGAAAATAATCAAAAGCAGGAAGTTTGGCCGTATCAAACAGGACTAATATTAAGAATAACCTTGTTTCCGGTAAAGATCTTGCTGAAGTCAAAAAACGAACAAATTTAATTAATATTTTATAAGTTGTTCACTTTTGCTGCACATCAAGAACATTTAGTTTCATTTTCCTGTTCCTGAGTATTCTGGAATATTATTTTGATTGTTGCAGGCTGAAGGCAAGAGATTGCAGGTTGTGGGAATTATTCCTCCGGTTTTTTTAATCCTCTTACAGGCTTATCTATTTTTTCAATATCGGGTAGTGCATTCTTGGTTTCCGTAGCTTTCAGTTGTTCGAGCTTCCTGCTTGCAGGAACTATCCTGCTTTCCCACGACCCTATGGCATCATTATAGCTTTTAAGCGCATTCTTCAGCCCTCCGCCTATCTTTTCGAGATGGTCAGCAAATGTGGTCACCCGGGTTGAAAAATCTTCAGCTGCATTCATAATCTCCATCGCATTCTCCGTAATGTTATGCTGCTGCCACGACATTGCCACTGATTTTAGAATGACAATGAGAGTTGTAGGGGTAGCAAGAATTATTTTATCGTTCATCGCATCCTGAAGAAGAGTCTTGTCTGTCATCAGAGCCACATTAAATGCCGATTCTACCTCCATATACAATACAACAAAATCGGGTGCATTCTGGAATTGTGACCAGTACTGCTTCCTGCTAAGCCTGGTAATATGATCCCTCAACATTCTGGCATGTTTTGTAAACAGAAGGTTACGGGCAGCTTCGTCATCGGTTTCGAGAGCTTCAAGGTAAGCATCGAGCGGAAGTTTTGAATCGACCACCACATGGCCATTGCCGGGAAGGTTTATTATCATGTCGGGTTTCAGGATTGAATCCTCATCGTCCGTATAGGCCTGTTCTATAAAATCGCAATGAGCCGACATGCCTGAGAATTCGACTGCCCTCCTCAGCCCTATCTCACCCCATTTTCCTCGCACTCTGGGATTCCGCAGTGCATTTACCAGGGCTCCTGTCTCTTTCTGAAGCGAGGCATTTGTCGTCTGCAGGTTTGATAGCATTTCAGTGACCTGACCAAAGGTTTTTTCAGATCCCTTTTCCAGTTCCTCTATTCTTTTCCGGTAACTGTCAATTGACTCCCTTACCGGCTTCAGCATCTCTTCGATTGCACTTTTACGCTGATCCAGATCTCCTTTTGAGGCATTCACCTGTGCTTCGAGCTGCGGCTTTGCAAGATCGAGAAATTGCTTATTGTTTTGCAGAAGGGCATCTGAAGCAGCCGATTTGAAAGTGTCGAGCATCGATTTCTTTACCTCCCCGAAACTCTTATCCTGTGCATCGAGGTTGGCCTGAAGAACACTGTTCATGCTTTTTATCCCGTTGAGCTCCTCAGATTTCTTGAGAAGGGATTCGCGGTACCTGGCATTTAAAATGAGCCAGGTGACCAGGGCTCCGACAACACATCCTAATACAATATATAAAGCAACTTCCATATCAAAATAAATTTTGCTGATCTTCAAATTTAAAAGTTTTCGCTTTACCATCCCGATTAAAATTGTCATTTTATTACCTTCGTCACTCCAAAAACTTAAATCATGAAATAAGTATCACTTGAATTAACTATTTATTTAATGCAGGTAATGACAAAAAAAATGAAAATATGAAAATTAAAATCGCAGATCATCCCACCTTCTTCAAGGAATGGAATAAGGAAAAAACAATAATGAAAACCGAAAAGATGCTTAAGCAAATTGGGGAGCTTCAATATAAGATGTATGCACAGAACAGGTATAGCCTGCTGATAGTTTTCCAGGGGTTGGATGCATCAGGTAAGGACGGAGCAACCAAAGGCCTGCTGAAATATTGCAATCCTATCGGCCTGGGTATACACAGTTTCAAAAAACCGACAGAAGAAGAGTATGCCCATGATTTTTTGTGGAGGGTCCATAATGTGTGTCCGCATAAAGGGGAGACAAAGATCTTCATCAGGTCTCATTATGAAGATATACTTGTGCCTTCAGTCGAGGAATTCATTCCTCCCAGAGTTATCGCTAA
>PMIG01000267.1 GCA_003157055.1 Bacteroidales bacterium
AGGAAACGGCAACTATGTTCCTGATCCGGGGGAAACCGTTAATCTAGTCTTCAATGTCAGCAATCTTGGAACCAGCAGCTCCTCAGGGATATTTACAATAAGCACATCCAATCCGGATATCACTCTGCTTGAACCGGCAAAAAGCTCAGGTAATCTTGTGGCTGACTCATCGACAGATATTAAAGTACCTGTAAAACTTTCAGACAATATAAGTATCGGAACAACAATTCAGTTATCCGCTCAACTGAACTGTGGATCAATTAATGTCAATAAGAACTTCTCATTCAAGGTAGGACGGATACAGGAGTCATTTGAATCATCCACTTTCCGTGCTTTTCCATGGATCAACAGAAGCACTATCCCATGGAAATTGAATTCCGTTGATCCTTATGACGGAAGGCTGGCCGCTCAGTCAGGTTCCATAACCCATAACCAGTCATCTTCACTGTTAATCAAGACATATTACAATACGTCCGATTCACTTAGATTCTGGTACAAAGTTTCATCTGAATTAAGTTATGACTTTCTCTATTTCAAGCTGAATGATGTTATTGTTTTTAGAAAATCAGGTGATATCCCATGGTCAAGGGCTGCAATTGCAATACCTGCAGGTTATAACAAGATGGAATGGGTGTATGTCAAAGACGGATCAGTTTCTTCGGGGTTGGATATGGCAATGATCGATATGATAGATTTTGCAGGATCAGGTACAGTGAGGTATATTTCGAAAGACATACTTGCTGTTAGTATTGTATCACCCATAAAGAAAGATAAGATGGGCTCGGAACCTGTTACTGTAAAACTGATTAATGTCGCTCCTGATACGATAAATGGATTCAACCTTGCATACACAATAAATGACATGCTTCCGGTAGGCCAGTATTTTGATAAGCGACTTGTTCCCTTTGACACTGTAACAGTTACTTTTAAAACACCTGCAGACCTCTCCCTCTATGGTATTTATAATATTACAGCCTATAGTTTTAATAACAATGATGATTACCTCGTAAATGATACTGTAAGGACAAACATCGTAAATACCGATATCCTGGAGCCGTTAACGGTAAGTCCGAACCCGTTCACAGATGAATTTCAGATTACTATCAACTCCAATGCGGACACCACTGCATATTTCACCCTGACGAGTACAATGGGTGTGCCTATAACTGTTTTTGAAAAAAAGATCACTGAAGGAAGGAATGTCATTACTGTCGGTGATCTGAAAATAGTACCTTCGGTTTATTATCTCAGAATAAGGTATGGCAGCATTACCAAAACCATACCTGTTGTTAAAATAAGATAGAATACAGTCTATTTATCTTAATATTAGAATATTATTATGCCATTAAATCAACCGACACGTGATGGTGCCCTTGAGTTATTCAGAAAATACAACAAGTCAGAAAGCCTATACAGGCATGCCCTGGCCGTCGAGGGTGTAATGAGATACATGGCGGTAAAATCGAATGAGGACCAGGAAAAATGGGGTATCATCGGACTTATTCATGATCTCGATTATGAGATGTATCCTGAGCAGCATTGCACTATGACCAAAAAGATCCTCGAAGAGAACGGATGGCCCGAAGATTATATTAGAGCTGTTTTAAGTCATGGCTGGGGACTCGTCACTGATGTAGAGCCTGTTACAAGGCTCGAAAAGACAATATATGCAATTGACGAGCTTACCGGACTTGTAGCAACGAGTGCTCTCGTAAGACCCTCAAGAAGCGTATTGGATATGGAATCAAGATCAGTCAGAAAGAAGTGGAGCGATAAAAGATTTGCTGCAGGCGTCGACAGATCGGTGATTGAAAAGGGTGCAGCCATGTTGGGTGTTAGCCTTGATGACCTGATAATGGATTGCATAATGGGGATGAGGTCAGTTGCGGAGGAGATCGGATTAAAAGGCAGTTTCCCCACCCCCTGAAGGGAGCCTGAGAATCAATAAAATTTAGTGGACTATATTTAAACCGTATTCAAGCAAACTAAGAATAAAAAGAGCCAGGCATTAATACCTGGCTCCGTTTTAACCCCCCTTCAGGGGGGATGGGGGGCAAGTTTATCACATCATTTTGAGTTTTATATTACGGAACCAGACATCATTGCCATGGTCCTGTAATCCGATATATCCTTCTTTTGCCGTATTAATAAACCACTGCCAATCCTTGAATTTGGAGTCTGCGACCATCTTCTTCCAGGCGTCAGTCCAGAGATGATATTCAACAACATTCGCGCCGTTCTGATTATAAATCACTGTACCCTGGTAGCAAATAATACTTACCTTGTTCCATTGTCCGGCTGGTTTTGTATTCTGCGGTACTGCAGGTATCAGATCATAGAGTGAACCTGCCATCCTGTTCCCGTTCTTGCCAAGTTTAGCATCGGGATGCCTCTCATTATCAAGTACCTGCATTTCGGGAGCCGATTCGTAGATTGGAGTATCAGGTACCTCCTGAGCAAGTATGAAGATCCCGCTGTTACCACCCTCTGAGATTTTCCATTCAAGTGAAAGTTCGAAATTGCTCAGCTTTTTATCATAGATGATATCGCCTCCGCTCCCTCCTGCTTCACCTGCACCGGAGCCTATACAATGAAGAGTACCATCAACGACTTCCCATCCTTTTGCCGGGAAGGCCGGTTTGTCGTATCCTCTCCAGCCGGTGGTAGTCTTTCCATCAAAAATTGAAACAAATCCCTGATCAGATGACTTTGCAGTCTTCTCTTTAACTTTGCATGAAGTTGCCAATCCAACGACAACCAGGCATGCCAGCAAAATATTTACATATTTCATATCTATATAATTAAAGTTTAAAAATTCATATTAAACAGGCATTTCAGGTAATGTCCAACCTTTGCGATAAATATGTTTAACCATCTCTGCAGCAAATTCTTTAGCATTCATTTCAATGTTAGGTCTATTGAATTTTGGATCTCCGTCGATGATTGTAAAATTATCTGAAATTGTCAGTCTCACATTATCAGTATCACCAATATTCGTGAACTCCATTTTTTCACCGTTCCATTCGAGTTCTTTATTCAATCCTTGTAATCTGACAGCAAGAACACCCATAACAACCATTTCGTTAAATGGTCCCGCTTCCGAAAAATCTGATTTTGAAGGGATTCTGCTTTCCGGGCTCTCCTTGCAAGCACGAACCCAGTCCATTTCATGAGTAACCTTATCAGGAACCCTTCTCTCCGTTTTTGGAACAACTGGTACTCTGCCTGAGAGAAGCCAAGGATCTTTTCCATAGCAGCCACAGATAAGCGTATCCTTGGAGCCATGGAAAATAGTACCGCCGCCGCTATTGTTCATGTCCTTTCCAGCCGGCCAGCCAATTGGTTTAGGAGGCTGCAAACCACCATCGTACCAGATAACCTCAACCTGCGGATATTTAATCTTTGAACCTTTTGGTGTAACTCTCTCAGGAAAAGTAAGTGTAACCATCTGGGCATTCGGAGCGCAATCAGTCAGAAGAAGTGTCGAACTTCCCTGTGCTTTGATCGGGTATTGCAATTTGAGGCTCTTGAATACAGGGTGAAGAATATGACAAGCCATGTCACCAAGAGCTCCTGTTCCAAAATCCCACCAGCCTCTCCAGTTCCATGGAGTGTAAATGGCGTTATAAGGACGCATCTTTGTCGGACCTATAAAAAGATCCCAGTTAAGAGTGTCAGGAACCCATTCACCTTTAGGAACATTTAATCCCTGTGGCCATATCGGGCGATCGGTAAAAGCTTCAACTTTTCTTACTTCACCGATTTCACCGTTCTGTATCCATTCAATTGATTGGNNTGGTTTCTGGCAATAAACATGCTTGCCCATCTGGATAGCGTTTGATGCAACGATAGCGTGAGAATGGTCTGCAGTAGCAACAATAACTGCATCAATTGACTTGCTCATTTCATCAAACATCTTACGCCAATCCCAGTATGCTTTCGCATCTGGATTTGCAGCAAATACTTTTTTCGCATATCCCCAGTCAACATCGCAGAGAGCGACAATGTTTTCTGTAAGTTTAACATTCTTCAGGTTTGTATTACCCATCCCACCTATACCAACAACAGCAATATTAAGC
>PMIG01000241.1 GCA_003157055.1 Bacteroidales bacterium
TTCAGGAATACCGGCAAGTTCAGGATAGACTAAAGACCAGTCCACCTCTTCATGTAACGGCTCGAAGGCTGAAAAGAAGAAGATAACTGCTTCTGTTAACAGACCAAGGGTAAGCATTGGTCCTGCCAATGGCCAGTGCTGTATTTTAAATAATGCACCAACAATTACGACGGAAGCACCTAAACCATAAAGTTTTGCGATGAAATTCTTCCACCCGCTGCTTTGAACTAATTCTGCTAGGCTCATATTCCTGATAATTTTAGGGTTATTTCAATTTTATGTATTTCTGTTTATTATAATTCTGCTCCGATATATGATCTGACATTGCGGAACCCCACGTAAGACTTTGTAGAATCCTGGTATTCATAATCCCTTGTGCTTGTCTGCAGGAAATATGAAATATCTTTCCATGAGCCGCCGCGTATCACCTTGCGTTTCATTACAGGAGGATCCTGGGGCAAGGCGTTATATTCATAATTTGGCATAAGATCGTGCTGAAAGATATAAGCTGATGGCTGATAAGCGCAGCAGGTCCATTCTGCAACGTTCCCTGACATATCATAAAGTCCGTATTCGTTGGGTTCGTATGATCCTACTTTACCTGCATAAACATTTCCGTCGTCAATATAATTTCCGCGCAAAGGTTTGAAGTTGGCAAGGAAGCAACCCTTATAGTTACGGGTGTATGGTCCGCCCCATGGATACATTGAGAGGTCGAGGCCTCCCCTGGCGGCGTATTCCCATTCTGTTTCAAGAGGAAGCCTGTAGTCCTGCACATCGGCAATGCCGTTCTGTCTAAGAGCTGAATTCATGAAATCAGTTCTCCAGTGGCTGAATGCAGTTGCCTGTGACCAAGATACACCCACAACCGGGTAATCATCAAATGAAGGATGCCAGAAATAGAGAGAAGCCTGTGGATCGTTGAACGAATAGGTGAAATCCCTGATCCAGCACAGAGTGTCAGGATAGATGTTGAGCACATAGTGCATTATGAATGATGAACGGTCTTTTACGTCAGTACGGGTACCGTCAAGATTTGCGACTTTCCCTTCATATTTTCCGGTTCCATTCTTGTAATCCTGGACATATCTTGCTTTTGAAGCCTGCTGGTAATCGACTTTGAAATATGAATAATTTAATTTACGCACATCAACCTGTTTTCTGCCATTGAATCTTTCTTCTGCCGGGTAAAGCATTTCTTCCATAACACCCTTGGTAGTCTCTTCATCGGGGTCAATCTTCTCATCCCAGTTGAGAACATGAGGTTCAATTGCATTGCCGTCAGCGTCAACTGCGAAATATTGCCTGTCAGGTATAGATGCTTCTCCGAGTTTTGTTCTTAGGATGGAATCGCGTACCCAGTAAACAAACTGGCGGTACTTGTTATTTGTAATTTCAGTCTGGTCCATCCAGAATGCGTCGACGGTAACAGATTTTGAAAGGCTGTTCATTGCAAAAAGAGCATCCTGGTCACTGGGTCCCATCATGAAATTACCGGCAGGAATGAAAGCCATTTCCATCGGTTCCGGTTCGAAGAATTTCTTTCTTCCCTGAACACCAGTCAGCTCACCGTTCTTAGATGAGCCGCATCCGCTTAAAAGTAATGTAATTATCAGGGTAGATAGGATTACCTTTTTCATAATTCTTTAGAATTTATAATGCAAGTAAGTTATTTTTTTTTAATAATCATAAAAATCTGATACTTTTATATCTCATCGGACTTTTTCCAAGGTTCATATCAAAACAATAGTTAACCATAAACTCGTGCGACCCTGTCGAATTCTTCCTGATGTCTGAAAGCGTGAAGTCATAGGAATATCCAATCCTGATCCCGTTATAAAGTTCAAATCCCACAATTCCTATAAATGCATCACCGGCTCTGTATGAAACGCCGCCCCACATTTTTTTATTGTATCTCACCAGTGAAGTAATATTAAACTGGGCAACCTTGCCATCGCTGTACGCAAACACTGAAGGGAGAAGCTCAAGCGAGGGATTGCGTAGCTGAAATGTATAACCTGCAGTAAGGTAATACTCCCTGCTGATGTAGGTATCTCCCTTCGAGTATTTTATTTTAGGACGATTGATGTGAGTTATTGAAAGTGAAGCATAATATTTATCGCCTTGAAGGAAGGCCCCGAGGCCTGCATCAAAGGCAACAAAGCTCTCTTTGGTAACGGGGATCAGCGGGTCCTGGTCAGGTTGCGTAAAGCCATCGCCGTTAGGTATTTTCCAGGACGGATCGATAGTTTTGTTGATCATACCAAGGTTAATTCCAAGTCCCAGCTTCCCGATATTCAGATCGAGGAGGTAAGAATATGCTAAAGAGAGATTTATGTCTTTATCAAATCCAATGTTGTCGCTTTCAACCAAAAGGCCCACTCCGCTTTTTATCCTGAACGGTGAAATTGGAGCTGAAACATTGAATATCGTTGTTCTCGGTGAACCGTCAAACCCAAGCCATTGCTGCCTGTTAATGGCTGTAGCGCATATCATTCCGGAAGTTCCGGCAATGCCCGGATTATAAGTCAGAATATTGAACATGTTCTGGCTGAACACAGGATCCTGCTGCGCCCAACCGGGGCAGGATAATAAGACTAAAAAAAGAAATGTGATACCAGCTCTTTTCATTTCTTTGCCTGAAAAAACAATTATATGAGATTAACGAGTAAAAATAAGTAAAAAACTAAAACGTAAACAAATATACTTTTATTTAATTAGGGGCAAAAAATATACATTTTGATGAATACTTGTCACTTTCATGATGAACAGAAGCGGAAGTTTGATGAAAAGGTTTAAAAACAGGACAAGTCAGGGTTTTAATCTTTCAGCGCCGCTAACCCACCTTTCCGGAACTTCATTCCTGTTAGCCTTCAGGTAATCATCATGCGAACAGGCAATATAATGATTCACGTCATTCCCCGAGGGCATCTCCATCCACCACCTGTCAGTAAGGTTGCTCTTGATAAAGATGAGGTCGTCGTCGAGATCAGTGACCCTTACATGGTATCTGACGAATCTTCCTGAATGATAGTCATTTAAGACAGGCGTCTCATATTGCTTCTGTGAAAAACCCTCAAGGAAGAACCATACGATCTGAGCCGCCAGTCCGCTTGTCTGGTTCCTTACATCGAGATCAGGATCCACATCAAACAAGCCGAAAATTTTCAGGTTATCTGAGATGCCCGCATATCTTGCAAGCAAGCATATTTCCTCGCCATAAAATCCATTTGGTGAAGGGCTTATAGTACCCGGGGCATCTGACTGCCTCACGGATGATATATCAAATACCGCTACGTCAGAATCCCTGAAAAGCGGCTCTGTAAGATGAATTGCTTTCCTGGCATCTCCTGTCCTTATGAGCTCTGATTTTCGCCGCAGGAACCTGTTTATCACCTGCTGGTCATTAAGATGTGTCTGGTACCCGACATTAATAAAATGATCGAATGTGCTTTTATGATTCTGAAGAATGGAATTCAGATAGCTGAAGGAATCAAATTCCTTCCTGTCGCCAATGAAATCAATCCTTGAATCGACCGATATGAGAGAATATCTTTTCTTCAGCTGCGTCATAGCCCTGTCAATGGCAGTAACAAGTGCGCTGCTGCCTCCGATAATTACCGGAAATACATTTTCGCTCAGAAGGAAAACCAGGATATCGTTCAACCCTGCAATAGTGTCATTGAAGGTTGTTCCCTGTTTCATGTTGCCAAGATCTATGATCTTTGACTTTCCCGGTATCCTGGCAAGCCTGTAGAGTTCTCTCCTTATGCTGTCGGGTCCCTTCATCGTACCGGTACCTGGTGAATTTCTGCCCTCGGGAACGCCGAAAACTGCTATCTTGTACTTGCCGGGGTCCCTAAGGGAAACACTTTCGGTATGAACAGTAATGTTATGTGCGAATCCTGCCTGTCCTGCCAGGTGTTCAAAACCGGGCGGATCAATGCTCACAGGGTTGAAATAATCAGTAAGGTCTGTCATGATTACGATCAGGAGGTTTTTTTGGTTTTATCGCTTTTTTCGATGATTTTGAGACACTCTTCCCTAGTCAGCTTTTGTGCATCAATACCTTTCGGCAGGCGGTGGTTTTGCTTATCCTTTGTCAGGTATGGGCCATACTTTCCGTTAAGTACCATTATTTCGCCGAAATCTTTGATTATCTTGTTTTTCTCGCTCTCATTCTTCTCACTGATTATCTCCAGAGCCCGCTCCATGGTTACAGAATATGGATCGTCAATGCCCTTTTTCAATGAAAAGAATTTGCCTTTATACCTGATATAAGGGCCGAATTTTCCGACGCCGATCACCATATCCTCGCCCTCGTGCATTCCAAGCGACCTGGGCAGCCTGAACAGGTTCAGGGCCTCATCGAGAGTGATCGTTTCAAGAAGCTGATTCTTTGTCAGACTTGCAAACCTGGGCTTGTTATCGTTATCAGAATTTCCAATCTGTGCGACTGGTCCGAACCTTCCCATTCTGACGCTGACCGGCTCACCTGTTTGGGGATGGTTTCCAAGTACCCTGGTCCCTGTTTTCCGGTCCTTTTTCTCGAGCGTGTTTTCAATGGTTTTATGGAAAGGACCATAAAAATTACGAAGCATCTGAGTCCATTTCAGATCGCCCATAGCAATCTCGTCGAACTGCTCTTCAACCTCTGCAGTAAAATTATAATCAACAATATCGGAGAAATTCTCAATCAGAAAATCATTCACAATCATTCCAATGTCCTGCGGAAACAGCTTGGATTTTTCCTTGCCTGCAACTTCCTGTTTTGCAGTTGCAGCTATCTTGCCGTTTTCGAGGTTCAGTATTTTTATCTGTCGTTTTTCACCTGGTCTGTCTTCGCGCAAGACATATCCCCTGTTTTGAATTGTTGAGATAGTAGGGGCATATGTTGAAGGGCGCCCGATACCAAGCTCCTCAAGCTTCTTAACCAGGCTTGCCTCGGTATACCTTGGCGGCGGGATAGTAAATCTCTGGGTTGCTGCTATACTATTATAATATAAAGGCAATCCCTTTTTCACGACAGGAATTGTATTTCTCTCCTCATCGCCGTTTTCCTGGTCGGTCGATTCCATGTAAACTTTCAGGAAGCCGTCAAATTTTATAACCTCGCCTGTTGCGCTGAATTTGACAGGAGAATTATTCATGTCAATTGTGATGGTCGTTTTTTCAATTTCTGCATCTGCCATCTGCGAAGCAATAGTCCTTTTCCAGATTAGCTCGTATAACCGCTTCTCATTATTATTGCCACCGACCGTAGTATTGTCGGGATAGGCAGGACGTATGGCTTCATGGGCCTCCTGTGCTCCTTTGGTTTTTGTCTTGAACTGGCGTGTTTTAGAATATTTTTCCCCAAACTCTGCAATGATTACCTCACGCGATTTTGCCAGAGCAAGCTTTGAAAGATTAGTTGAGTCGGTTCTCATGTAAGTAATCTTTCCGGCTTCATAAAGTTTCTGAGCTACAGCCATTGTCTGAGATACTGAAAATCCCAGCTTTCGGAATGCTTCCTGCTGAAGGGTGGATGTAGTAAACGGAGGAGCAGGTGATCTTGTTCCCGGCTTCACAGTCACTCCGCCAACCATATATGCAGTGTTGCAGCATAATTTAAGGAATTCCCGGGCATCATCCTCATTTGGGAAACGCTTTGAGGCTTCAGCCTTGATAATACCATTATCTGTATTTCCGGCTTCCTTTGTGAAATCACCGGTAACCCTGAAGGATGATTCGGATTTAAATGATATGATATCCCTTTCTCTTTCAACGATCAGTCTTACAGCAACCGACTGAACCCTTCCTGCAGAGAGGGAAGGCTGGACTTTTTTCCATAGTACCGGAGATATTTCAAATCCAACAAGCCTGTCGAGTATACGCCTGGCCTGTTGCGAATTGACGAGGTTCATATCAATGGTTCGCGGATTTTCAATTGCTTTTGAAATAGCTTCTTTGGTTATCTCGTGAAACACTATTCTTTTAGTGGTTGCCAGGTCAAGTTTAAGAACATTTGCCAGATGCCATGCTATTGCTTCTCCTTCGCGGTCCTCATCAGAGGCTATCCATACAGTCTTTGCTTCTGATGCAGCTTTGCGGAGCTCGCTTACAATTTTTGCCTTTTCTTTCGGCACCTCGTAAACAGGAGCGAAATCCTTCTCGATATCTATGCCAAGATTCTTTTTTGCCAGGTCCCTTATATGGCCAAAACTAGATACAACATGAAAATCCTTCCCAAGAAACTTCTCAATCGTTTTAGCCTTCGCAGGCGACTCTACAATTACAAGATTTTCGATCATTTAAAGCGAGATTATTTGAGTAAAAAATTTTGGCAAAGTAAGTCAATTAGCTGCCAAACTTCAAAATAACGGCAAACATTCTTTATTATTTACTAATTTTGATTCAAATATTTCATCGATGAAAGTGAATAAAAACAACCGCAAATATCTTTTCTGGTTCTGGGGATTATTCTCCATTCCGTTCATAATTATCATTGCATTATTTATCCTGATATCGAAGGGAAAGCTGGGCCCGATGCCTTCCTTCAGCGAACTTGAGAACCCTCAGTATAACCTGGCTGCCGAGGTTTATTCAGACGACGGCGTTTTGTTAGGCAAGATAAGCGTTGAAAACAGGACATGGACCGAATACAAGGATCTTTCGCCATATCTCATAGGTGCGCTGGTTGCAACTGAAGATATCCGTTATTACCGTCATTCAGGAATAGATGTGAGGGGACTGGGAAGAGCAATTTTCCGCACGATCATTATGGGTCAGAACACAGGAGGTGGAAGCACAATTACCCAGCAGCTTGCCAAGCAGCTTTACCCCAGGGATACGGCAAGGGTTTCATCATTTACAAAAAAGCTCAGGCTGGGAGTCTCCAAGTTCAAGGAATGGCAGACGGCAGCCAAGCTTGAAAACAGATACACGAAGGAAGAGATCATAACCATGTATCTTAATAAGTACGATTTTCTTTATCATGCAATCGGAATAAAGTAGGCTGCAAGTGTCTATTTCAATACCACTCCCGATTCTCTTAATATACAGCAGGCCGCGACGCTTATCGGCATGCTGAAGAATTCGAGCGCCTACAACCCATTAAAATATAGCGACAGGATGCTCCAGAGGCGCAATGTTGTTTTATCACAGATGGCAAAATACGGCTACCTTAAGCCTGCCATTGCTGACTCTGTAAAGAAGCTTCCTATAGAACTCAACTTCCAGATAGAGGATCATAATAGCGGGAGGGCTACATACCTAAGGGAATATCTGAGGAATATTATGCGAAGGCCCGAACCTGACAGGAATAAATATGTTCAACAGGCTTCATACGATGATGCTCTCTGGCAGTGGCAGAACGACCCGCTGTATGGCTGGTGCAATAAGAACAAGAAGCCTGACGGAACAAACTATGATGTCTACAGGGACGGGCTGAAGATATACACTACACTTAATTCAAAAATGCAGCAGTACGCCGAAGAAGCGGTTACCGAGCACCTTTCAAAAGAAGTGCAGCCCGACTTTTACCATACTGCGAAATACTTAAAGAATCCGCCCTTTTCTGACGATCTGACAAGAGCACAGACAGATGAGCTCCTTATGACTTCCCTGAAACAAAGCGAAAGATATTATTTAATGAGGGCCAGGGGTTATTCTGAGGATTCAATAATGCTTGCCTTCAACACCCCCGTAAGAATGAAGGTATTCTCATGGAAAGGGGAGAGAGATACTGTTATGACCCCGCTTGACTCCATTAAATATTATAAGTATTTTATCAGATCCGGCTTTATGGTTGAAGAACCTTCAACGGGATATGTAAAAGCTTATGTCGGGGGGCCTGACTTCAGGTATTTCAAGTGGGATGCTGTAACTCAGCAGAAAAGGCAGGTCGGAAGTACGATTAAGCCATTCCTCTACACAATTGCGATGCAGAATGGCTATTCACCATGTTATGAAGTTGAGGATATTCCCCGCACCTTTCCGGTAGGCGACAGCATATGGAGGCCAAAAAGCTCCGGGAACAAGGCGTACTGGGGCAAGATGGTTACCCTCAAATGGGGACTTGCACAATCCGAGAATTATATTTCAGCCTGGCTGATGCAGCAGTTCAGTCCTGCAGCGGTTGTTGACATTATGCATAAGATGGGTGTTAGAAGCTTCATTGATCCTGTGCCTTCGATCTTTCTTGGAACATCGGATGTCAAGCTCGAAGAGATGGTAGGAGCCTACGGGACATTTGCCAACAAGGGCGTTTACGTAAAACCGATGTATGTCACGAGAATTGAAGATAAAAACGGGAATGTTATATCGAGGTTCTCTTCTAAAATTGAAGAAGTATTGGATGATAAGACATCTTATCTTATGCTCAATCTTTTGCAGGGAGTTGTTCTTACAGGTTCGGGACAGAGAATGAGAAGAGAACCCTATAACCTCATGAACCAGATCGGGGGCAAGACAGGAACCACCCAGGAACAATCAGATGCATGGTTCATGGGTATTACACCAAACCTGGTAGGAGGAGTATGGGGCGGGTGGGAAGACAGGGCAATTCATTTCCTGACCCTGGGCGAAGGGCAGGGTGCAAATATAGCTTTACCGATCTTTGCAATATTCCTGAGGAAAGTCTATAATGATCCGCAATTCGGCATAATGGAAACTGATGAATTCGAGCGTCCTGCCGGTTTTAATATGGAGCTCGATTGCGACAGGGTTAAGAGGGAGAGCTCACGGAGGGATAACCCGCTAAAGAGCAGGTATTAAGGGGTGCAACGGTACGTGCCAGACCCCTGGGCCACTAAAGCGGGCCTGCCCCCTGAAGGGGGCATAATTCAGTGACTTTATAAAAATTATAGGGAGAGACCCCCTTCAGGGGGTGGGCTGAACGAAGAGAAGACCGGGGGTTAGGTGAATAGAGACCTTACAAGATTCTCAATTTTCCCAACATGTATAACCTCTATATCGACTCCTTTCAGAGAAAGATTCTTGTGAAATTTTGATACGTAGATCTTTTTGAACCCCATTTTTGAAGCTTCCCTGATCCGCTGCTCGATCCTGGATACGGGACGTATTTCACCGGATAATCCTGTTTCACCTGAGAAACAAATATCTCTTGATATTGGAATGTCAAGATTGGATGAAAGAACTGAACTCACAATTGCAAGGTCGATTGCAGGATCGGACACCTTTATGCCGCCGGCAATATTCAGGAACACATCCTTCACACCAAGCCTGAAGCCGGCTCTTTTCTCAAGAACTGCAAGAAGCATATTAAGCCTTCGGATATCAAATCCTGTTGAGCTCCTCTGAGGGGTGCCATACACTGCGCTGCTCACAAGCGCCTGGGTCTCGATGAGGAACGGGCGAAGACCATCGACTGTTGCAGCGATGGAAATTCCGCTCAATGGTTCTTCATGCTGGTTAATGAAAAGTTCGGATGGGTTATTGATCTCTTTAAGACCCGACTCGACCATTTCAAAAATTCCGATCTCTGAAGTCGAGCCAAACCTATTCTTGACGGAGCGGAGAATACGGTAAACATAATTATTGTCACCTTCAAAATAAAGGACGACATCGACAATATGTTCAAGGACCTTTGGCCCTGCAAGTGTCCCGTCCTTAGTGATATGCCCGATGAGAAAAACCGGGATGCCTGATAATTTCGAATATTTTAAAAGCTGAGCTGCGCATTCACGTACCTGAGAGACTGATCCCGCGGAAGATTCCAGCATCGAAGTGCTGATTGTCTGAATTGAATCAACAATTATAAGTCCCGGTTTCAGGTTCTCGGAATGTGTGAGTATGGATTCGAGTTCTGTCTCGCTTAGGATATAGCACTGCGGATTGGAGTTTTTCAGCCTTCGTGCCCTGAGGCTTATTTGTTCTTCGCTCTCTTCGCCGGAGACATATAATATCCTTGTGTCTTTCAGAGCCAGGGCAAGCTGAAGGGCAAGCGTTGATTTACCTACTCCCGGCTCTCCTCCAAGAAGGATTACAGAGCCGCTTACCATTCCGCCGCCAAGTATCCTGTCGAGTTCTGAAATGCCAGTCTTATGGCGGTTCTTTTCGTCAGCCTCAATATTATCAAGGAGTTCCGGTTTCCTTTTTTCCATGTTGGCGGAAAAGCTAGTCCCCCGTGAAGACGCGGGAGCAATTATTTCCTCATGGTAGGTATTCCATTCCTTACAGGAGGGGCATCTGCCGATCCATTTGGCCGATTCGACTCCGCAATTCTGGCATACGAATACTGTTTTAGCTTTTGTCATACNNCCGACCAATATTTCAAAAATGATCTGTGATTCATGTGAAAGAATAGCATAAGTAAGCCCATCTTCACGGCTTATCCCATGCATCACAATGAGCACCTGTGAAACGGCCCAGTGAAAGGCTCCGAAACCGGCCTGAACGGGAACAGACATCGCCAGACCTCCGACGACTAGAATTATAAGTGAGTTCCAGAACGTAATATCCGAAGTGCTTTTAAGACAGAATACAACTACCCAGGTCATGATTGCATAACTTACCCAGATGCTAATAGTAAGGAAAATGAATTCCCATTTTCTGTTGAGGTTTGTAATTGTTTTAAGCCCTGTTATCACTCCTTTTGCAATATCAAACATCTTTGAAAAAAACCGGAACTTACGAAGGCTTTTTCTGTAACGTATCATCAGGTATAATGCAGCGACAGCAAAAAAAGCAAGTAGCGCCCAAAATATCCAGGGGAGATTTATCACAGAAAGGGCTTTTTCCCTTAATGGCATGAAAATGCTCTCTTTCAGGAACTTATTAATAAGAGTTTTGCTTGTTAAAATAATTACTATAAGGAAAAGGAGAACCGATAAAAGATCAATTGTACGTTCAATGATTACTGTTCCAATAAGTTTATCGACAGCAATTTTCTCTTTTTTCCCAAGAACCACGCAGCGGGTTACTTCTCCGATCCTAGGCAGTGCAATATTTGCCATATATCCGATCATCATGGCATGAAAGGTACGCCAGAACGTTGGATGGAAGCCAAGAGGATTTATAAGCAGTTGCCAGCGGCGTGCACGCAGGACAAAGGCGAGCAGACTGAAGAAGATTGATAGAACAAGCCAGTAGTAATTAGCTTCTTTCAGGTTTTTGGCAAGGCTTTTAAAATTAACATTCCGGAAAGCCAGCCATAATAAAAGAATTCCTAAAGCCAGAAATCCGAGAAACTTCAAAGCCTGTATAGCGAACTTTCTGAAATTCAAATCAGTTTATTTGTTTTGGTATCGGGGAAAATTATAGATGGATGGAATTTTTTTGCTTCTTCAAATTCCATTGATGCATACGACATTATCAAAATAATATCTCCAACAAGAACTTTTCTGGCAGCCGCTCCGTTAAGGCAAATGGCTCCGGATCCTCTTATACCTTTAATGATATAAGTTTCGAAACGCTCACCATTATTCAGATCCAAAACCTGCACCTTCTCATTTTCGATGATGTTGGCAGCGTCTATCAGATCTTCATCAATAGTTATGCTCCCAATGTAATTAAGGTTGGATTCGGTTACCGTTACCCTATGAATCTTCGATTTTAAAATTTCAATTAACATGAGCGTCAAGTAAAATATGAAATAGAACAACGGGGCAAAGGTAAGTAACCTTTTTATTTTACAATAGCGGGAATTCAATATTATCAATGAGCCTTATCTTACCTGCCTTAACGGCAATACATCCGTAATATTTTTTTCCTTTTTCCATTTCCTTTTGCGATTCTACCGTTCTGAGCTCTCTGTCGTCTGCTATTTCGAAATATTCGATTTCAAACCCGGCTCTTTCATTAATATTGCAGGTGACGTATTTTTTTATTTCCGGGATATCATTTTCACTGATCATTTCCGCCGCCCTGGAAATTGTTTTATAGATTACAGGAGCATCTTTCCTTATTTGTGGCTCCAGAAGCATGTTCCTGCTGCTCATTGCGAGTCCATCGGGCTCGCGCACGATGGGATTGGATGATATCTTAATGTGAAAATTCAACTGTCTTACAAGCTCCCTTATTACAGCCACCTGTTGAAAATCCTTTTGTCCGAAATATGCAATGTCGGGTTTTACAATTTCAAAGAGCCTGCTTACAACCTGCGCAACACCGTTAAAATGTCCGGGGCGCTGCTTTGCCTCCATTACATTATCAAGATTACCGAAATGAAAGACTCTTCTATCAGGGGTCGGATAAATTTCACAGTCGGCAGGAGTGAAAATCAGGTCGTCTTCCCTTAAAACCGTATTAAGCAGTTTGAGGTCAGCATCAGGTGTTCTGGGATACCTTTTAAGATCTTCCTTATTGTTGAACTGAGTCGGGTTTACATAAATGCTTATTACTGCCTGGGCGCATTCAAGGATTGCTCTTCTCACAAGTGATAAGTGTCCTTCATGCAGTGCTCCCATCGTAGGGACTAAACCGACCGGCTTGCGATTTGTAGTCTCCAATTGTTTCTGAAGCCCGGATACGGTACTTATTACCTTCATGAGTTACTGATTAAGATTCAAAGCTAACAGTAATTAATGCAAGTTAGTAAAAGTTTAACGGTAACCTGTAACCTGCATCATCCGGCAAATAAATGCAAAACCATATTAAATAACAATATCATTTATTTATATTATCTTTGCACCTTATTACGAAATGGCATATCCAGGCAGGTAAATGGAAAGCAGGAAGGTATTATTCATTTCACAGGAGATCACACCATATCTGGGGGAAACCAAGTTATCAAAGATCGGCAGGTATCTGCCCCAGGGTATTCAGGAAAAGGGCAGGGAGATACGCACTTTCATGCCAAGATATGGCTGCATCAATGAGCGTCGGAACCAACTTCATGAGGTTATAAGGCTTTCGGGGATGAATCTGATCATTGATGATACTGATCATCCTCTTATTATAAAGGTAGCTTCAATCCAGAGTGCGAGAATGCAGGTTTATTTTATCGATAATGATGATTATTTTCAGAGGAAATATATTGTTACGGATGCGGCAGGCCGGGAATTTGAGGATAACGACGAGAGGGCCCTCTTTTTTGCCCGCGGCGTGATTGAAACCGTAAAGAAACTTCGCTGGGCTCCTGACATTGTTCATTGCCATGGATGGATGTCGGCTCTCGTGCCTGTATATCTGCGCAACATATACAGCGATGATCCCCTCTTCCATAATTATAAAATAATCTATTCGGTTTACAATAATGATTTTAAAATTCCGTTTAGATCATCATTCGCCGATATACTTCGATTTGATGGAATAGACGGGGAAAACCTTAAAATGGTTAAAATACCCGATTTTGTCAGCGTTTCAAAACTGGCTATCAAGTATTCTGACGGAATCATTATCGGAAGTGA
>PMIG01000214.1 GCA_003157055.1 Bacteroidales bacterium
TGGATATTATGGACAGCCTTTCCTCTGGGTGTAACATTATCGATGTTGTTCACAACCCCAAATCTTGGTCCGACAGGGAAAATAATTTATGCTTATGTAACCTATCTGACATTTTTCATTATTTACACAGCAAATAATATCCACTATGGGGCATTAATGGCTGTTATGACCGGCGACGACAAAGAACGTACAAGTCTGGGTTCGTATAGGATGGTAGGTGCATTTACAGGTGGCATGGTGGTTCAGGGAGCTTTATTGTTTCTGGTTCTTCACTTTGGCAATATAAATCCTTCAGTTGACGTCAATAAGCTTGACACAAAAAAATATGAGGTGACAGTATCGACCGGCCATGATGTTAAAAATGTAAACATCAAAACCAAAGATGGAATAGGCATGTTTACCTGGGCAAATTCCGGAATGGCCGACAGCGTAAATGTTCCCACTAAGGGTAAAAGCTTCTCAATGGAAGCGCAAAAAAAATACTCATTCATCGTATCCGGTGAAGAAAACCTCGTGGCCAAAAACGTAACCATAATTGACCAGAAAAGAGGCTACAGCCATTCCATTTACCTTTTATCTTTCTTCTTGTCTCTGTTCCTGATGTTAACTTTCGCTGCCACTAAGGAAAGAGTGCAGCCTCCGAAAGAACAAAAAACAAATCTGGTCAGGGACCTGAAAGATCTGATTAGTAATAAACCCTGGATCATCCTGCTTGCCATGGGTTTGCTGTTCAATGTCTATAATTCGATCAAACAAGGTATTGTTGTAATCTACTTTACCCATTACCTGCACCATCAGCTGCTGGCTGCCACTTATATGGTAGGATTAATGCTGGCTTCGATCGCAGGCGCCATGATAACATCTCCACTGGGCAAACGCTTTGGCAAACGCAATTTGTTCATTTATGCCCTTATATTTTCTGGTTTTGTAAATGCATTGATTGTTTTTTGCGGTCCTAATAACATAACAGGCATTTTTATAATTGGTATCATTTCAGAGTTTGGAGCTGCAATAATGCCTACGCTATTCTTTGCCATGCTTGGTGATGCTGCCGATTACTCGGAATTCAAAAATGGACGAAGAGCTACCGGACTAGTTTACTCTGCCGGTTCGTTTTCAACAAAATTTGGAGGAGGTGTGGCCGGTGCAATTATCGGATTTGTTCTGGCAGCATTTAATTACAAAGGACAAGATTCTGTTGCAATTCAGGGAGCAGTTCCGGGCATTATAATGTTAATGAGCTGGATACCGACAATTATTGCGCTGATTGCAGCAGCTGTGATGACACTTTATCCTTTAAACCAGAAGAAAATGGATGAAATTACAATTGAATTGAACAACAGAAGATCAAAAGCTCAACTGAATCAGCAATAATCACCAGAAAATTTAAATTCAATAAATATGAAATACGGTCACTTTGATGATAAAAACCGGGAATATGTAATCACAAACCCATGTACTCCCTGGCCCTGGATCAATTATCTGGGAAGTGAAGACTTCTTCTCCCTCATTTCAAACTCTGCCGGTGGTTATTCTTTTTACAAGGATGCCAAATTCCGCCGGATCACACGCTACAGGTATAATAATGTCCCGATGGACAGCGGCGGGAAATACTTTTATATTAAAGACGGTGACAGTATCTGGTCGCCGGGATGGAAGCCCTGCAAGACTGAGCTTGACAGCTATGAATGCCGCCACGGAATGAACTATACAGTAATAACAGGTGAAAAAAACGATGTATCAGCCAGTGTCCTTTATTTTGTGCCTCTGAAAACCTGGGCCGAAGTGCAGAAGCTTACTCTTACGAATAATTCCGGAGAGGTAAAAAAGTTAAAAGTGTTCTCATTCGTTGAATGGTGTCTCTGGAACGCTGCCAGTGATATGGAAAACTTCCAGAGGAATTTTTCTACCGGGGAGGTGGAAATCCAGGGTTCAGTGATCTATCATAAAACCGAATATAAGGAAAGGCGTGATCATTATGCCTATTACTCTGTGAATGTGCCTGTTCAGGGATTTGATACCGACCGTGAGTCTTTCTTTGGCCTGTATAATGGTTTTGATGAACCGCAGGTGGTCGCTGAAGGCAAATCTCATAACTCTGAAGCTCATGGATGGTCTCCGATTGCTTCACATTATATTGAAGCAGAGTTGAAACCCGGTGAATCAAAAGATTTCATATTCGTTTTAGGCTATGTGGAAAATAATGCTGATGAAAAATGGGAATCAAAAAATATCATCAATAAGAGAAAGGCAAAAGAAACTATTGCAAAGTTCAATACATCATCTAAAGTTGATGCTGCCCTGGATGATCTGCGAAAATACTGGGATAATCTGCTGAGCATATATACCATAGATTCAGGCGACGAAAAACTGGATCGCATGGTAAATATCTGGAATCAGTACCAATGCATGATTACCTTCTGTTTCTCCAGATCGGCTTCATTTTTTGAATCGGGAATAGGTCGTGGAATGGGCTTCCGTGATTCCAATCAGGATCTTATAGGATTCGTTCACCAGATCCCCGGACGTGCGCGAGAAAGGATAATAGATATCGCTTCAACCCAGTTTCCCGATGGAGGCTGTTACCATCAGTACCAGCCTATGACAAAAAGGGGCAATAACGATATTGGAGGCGGGTTTAATGACGATCCGATGTGGCTGATCTTCGGAACTGCAGGTTATATAAAGGAAACAGGCGATTTTAATATCCTTGATGAAATGGTCCCTTTTGACAATGATCCTTCATCTGCCCGTTCATTATTTGATCACCTTACTGTTTCATTTGATCATGTCATTGATAATCTTGGCCCTCATGGTCTTCCTCTTATTGGCCGTGCTGACTGGAACGATTGTCTGAATCTGAATTGCTTCTCAAATGATCCGGATGAATCATTCCAGACCACTGAGAATAAAACTGAAGGTTCGAAAGCTGAATCTGTAATGATAGCCGGTTTATTTGTGGTCTATGGCCGCGATTATATTGATCTTTGCATAAAATCAGGTAAAAGCGCAGAGGCTGATCGTGCCCAAAAACATGTTGAAGCTATGATTGCTACTATCAGGAAACATGGCTGGGATGGAGAATGGTTCATTCGCGCTTATGATTATTATGGCCGTAAAGTAGGAAGTCACGAAAATGAAGAGGGGAAAATATTTATTGAATCCCAGGGGATGTGTACTATGGCAGGAATAGGCCTGAATGAAGGCCTTTGCACAAAAGCACTTAATGCTGTAAAAGAAAGACTTGATTGTCAGCATGGAATTGTATTAAACAACCCTGCCTTCACGAAATATTATATCGAATATGGTGAAATATCATCTTATCCTGCAGGTTACAAGGAAAATGCAGGAGTCTTCTGCCACAATAATCCATGGATCATGATTGGCGAAACAGTCGTCGGGAATGGTGATCGCGCCTGGGAGTATTACCGGAAAATATGTCCTTCATATCTGGAGGAGATCAGCGATCTGCATAAAACGGAACCCTATGTATATGCTCAGATGATCGCTGGGAAAGATGCTTATAAACCAGGTGAGGCGAAAAACTCCTGGCTGACAGGCACTGCATCCTGGAATTTCTATGCCATAACTCAGTATATATTAGGGATTCGCCCTGATTTCGACGGGCTGTTAATTGACCCTTGTATTCCCACCCACTGGAAAGGTTTTAAGGCGACCCGGAAATTCAGAGGTGATACTTACCGGATTGAAGTTTTAAACCCTGATGGCAAATCCAAAGGAGTTAAAACAGTAATAGTCGATGACTTACCATACAAATCGAATCTTATACCTGTGTTTGGAGACGGTAAGGAACATAAGGTGAAAGTTGTTCTGGGATAGATGGTCAAAGCAGCTGGCTTTTCCAATCAGGTTATAGAGTTCTATAATAAGTCAGAAAAATATAAAAAAAGTGAAAAGCAATCTTAGACGGTTAATAAAAGCAGTCATCATTGCATTGCTGATTGCAGAGCCGTATCCTGCCATTTCGCAAATCAAGTGGATAGAAACCACGAATATGAAGCCATGGGCAGAAAGACAGGCTAGATTCACTAATTTGTCTGACAATAAAATAGATGCGACAATTTTGCTGGACCAGAAAGAACAGATAGTTGACGGCTTTGGCGCTTGCTTTAATGAATTGGGATGGACAGCTTTATCAGTGCTTGATGATAAGAACCGTGACAACATTATTAAAAACCTGTTTGATCCGGAAAATGGCCTGAAGCTCAATATTTGCAGAATGCCAATTGGAGCTAATGATTATGCACGTGATTATTACTCATTGAACGATTCGGCAGGTGATTTCGAAATGAAATATTTCAGTATTGCCAGGGACAAAGAGATGTTAATCCCTTATATCAAAGAAGCAATGAAATATCGTCCTGATCTTAAAATCTGGGGTTCGCCATGGACACCTCCNNTAACACAGTTTCGTATGCAACCTGATTATCTGAATTCGTATGCAAAGTACTTTATCGAATACATTCAGGCATACCGGAAAGAAGGGATCAATATCATGGGGATTCATGTACAAAACGAAATGAATTCATGCCAGAACTTTCCTTCATGTATCTGGACTGCTAAAGACTTAGGAGTTTTTATTGGGAAATATCTTGGTCCGGCAGTAAATTCTTCTGTTCATGGTGTCCAGATATGGTATGGGACCTATGAGAGACCCTCTGTCGGGAAAATTGATACGATAATGCAGGATCCCTTATCGTCAAAGTATATAGATGGAATCAGCTTTCAATGGGCAGGTAAACAGGCGATACCTGGTGTGCATCTCAAATATCCCGGTCTTAAGCTCATGCAATCTGAAACTGAATGCGGTTACGGTTCTAACGATTGGGAATCAGCTGAATATACATTTTCATTAATGAAGTTATATTTTGAGAATGGTATAAGTGTATATTCTTTCTGGAACAGCATTCTTGACGAATCAGGTAAAAGCATGTGGGGCTGGAAGCAGAATTCCATGATAACAGTAAACAGCAAAACCAAAGAAATTTCCTATAATCCTGAGTTTTATTTGTTAAAGCATTTCAGCTATTTTATACAACCAGGAGCAAGGAAGTTAAAGACTTCCGGAAATAATGCAGAAGTACTGGCTTTCATCAATCCCGATAAAAGTCTTGTAGTTATTATTGAAAACAAGGAAGAAGGAGCCAGGATAACCAATTTACAGATTGGCAAAAGACTGCTAAGTGTCGAGCTGCAGCCGCATTCATTCAATACATTTAAAATAACCGGGAAATTGGGACCTTCTTTCTGAGATAATTCCATTTATGGATGAAACTCAGGAATTATACAGGAAAATAAATCTTTGTGATTAAGTTTAAAAGTGCATTGTGGTTCTGAAAACTTCTAAAAACAAGAAAGAGGCCGGGAATGACCTCTTGTCTCGTTTGTTACAC
>PMIG01000337.1 GCA_003157055.1 Bacteroidales bacterium
TCGATGAAGTGCGCCGTCAGTTCAGAATCCCCGGAGTTCTTGAATGGAAAGTAAAACCTGATTATCAGAATGCTGTTGATATTTGTACAAAATCGGCACAAAGAGAGCTTATCCCTTTGGCATTAATTGGAGTGTTATCTCCTATTTGCGTGGGAGCTTTACTGGGTGTTGAAGCTCTTGGAGGTTTTCTTGCAGGAGTAATTCTTTCAGGACAGATGCTTGCAGTATTTATGTCAACTTCAGGTGGTGCATGGGATAATGCTAAAAAAACCATCGAAGATGGTCTTTATGGCGGCAAAGGATCGGAAGCCCACAAGGCAGCTGTTGTTGGTGATACTGTTGGAGATCCTCTCAAAGATACAGCAGGACCTGCTCTTAACCCGATGATCAAGGTTATAAATATGGTTTCACTTCTTTGTGCTCCCGTTCTTGTTGTTTATCAGCTACCAGGGCAATCACAGGCAGGTATGATAACTTCGGGATTTTTCTGTATTGCAATTATTGTAGGATCAATCCTGTTCTCTAAACGAGGCGGATTTAAGAAACAACCTTTTGAACCTTAATATTATCATTATAAATTCCGGCAGGGAAACCTGCCGGAATTTTTATATATTTAAGGCTTTAACAAGCCAACAGTAAATTCTGTCGTCAGGCCGATAGGAAAATGCCACGATTGCGAACAATTTTTCTTAAAAAACTTTGTTTCAGATTATAATGATATATTCAAATCAAAATGACAGCAACTCTTTTGTATAACACATCGGCTTTTGATACGCTGAATAAAGCTATTTCGGCTGCTCCTGCGCTTCCATCGCAACCTGCCCCACATATGATGTCTATGATGGATATCGTGATGAAGGGTGGTATTATCATGATACCCATCCTTATTCTTTCTATAATAGCTATTTATGTTTTTATTGAACGTTACCTGACTATAAGGCGTCATATTAGTGCAGACGTGGACTTCATGAACAGTATCCATGACTTTATTCTAAAAGGACAAACCGATTCTGCCCTTACGCTTTGCCAGAATACTCCCAAGCCTATAGCCAGAATGATCGAGAAAGGAATTTCACGCATTGGCAAGCCTATCAAAGAGATTGAAGAATCAATTGAGATAGCTGGAAAATTTGAGGTTTATGACCTTGAAAAAAATGTACAGATTCTTGCAGTCATTGCCGGAATTGCTCCGATGTTCGGCTTTCTCGGTACCATAATCGGGGTTATAAAGATATTTTATAATATTTCAATGACGAGCGATGTCAGTATCGGCACTGTTTCTGCCGGACTCTATACCAAAATGGTGAGCAGCGCTTCGGGGCTTATTGTCGGTATTCTGGCTTATATAGGCTACCATTGGCTCAACCAGCTCTTAAATAAAGCCATCCACCAGCTTGAATGGAACGCAATGAATTTCATTGACCTTCTTAAAAGCCCTTCAAAATGATTGAGCTTCGTAAGAAAAAAGACTTTACTATCGAAGTATTCACTTCCTCGATGAACGACATCATGTTCTTTCTCATGCTGTTCTTCATCATCACTTCCACTCTGCTCAATCCAAGCATGATAAAGGTTTCATTACCCAGTTCAAAGAGCAGCCAGTCGATTCAGAAAAGAGAGATTAACCTGACAATGACGAAAGAGAAGGTTTATTTCGTGGATAATACCCAGGTTCCTTTTGATGGGCTTGAAGCACAACTGAAAAAAGAACTGGCGCATTATCCGGACGCCTTCATCATGCTGCGTGTTGATAATACGCTGCCCATTCAGGATCTGGTAAATGTCCTTTCTTTAGGAAACGCATTGAATGCGAAAATGATAATCGCTACAGCAAAGTCACATTAGATTTTTCACTAAAACAGATAGTTTATAATTACCTATTGGAGAATAGAGCGGTCCTCATGACCACCTGTTATGACCTGTCAGTCTGAAAGAGACAACAGGTTTCTTATTGTATTGCTTATTGTTAATAAAATGAGGAGCTTATATTATTTTTTTAACAATGCAAATCAAAATATTTTTATTAATATCAACCTCTGAACAGACAAATAAATAGAATTCTTATAAATTTTATTTTTCAGAATTACAGGAATTATTATCCATAAAAGGATTTATAGCAATAATTGTTGAACATTTAAAATTTATATTATGATTAGTAGCTTATTCTGGATTGTCCCGATTTCAGCATTAACTGCGTTATTGTTCGCCTGGATTTTCTTCAAGGGAATGAAGAAAGAAGAGGAAGGAACAGAAAAAATGCAGGAGATTGCTGCATACGTCAGGGAAGGCGCTATGGCCTACCTGAAAAGCCAGTACACTGTTGTTACCAAGGTATTCATTGTTCTTGCTGTTTTGTTGGCCATTCTTGCCTACATGGGTGTACAGAACCCATTTGTCCCGGTCGCCTTCCTTACAGGAGGTTTCTTCTCCGGGCTTTGCGGTTATCTGGGAATGAAAACTGCAACATATGCGTCAAACAGGACTGCATGGGGCGCTTCGAAATCCTTGAACAGAGGTTTAAAGATTGCTCTCAGGAGCGGTGCAGTTATGGGCCTTGTTGTCGTGGGATTTGGATTACTCGACATTGCATTGTGGTTCCTTCTGCTTACCAAGGTTATCTTTACACCCGAGCACATGGCATCAGGTCTCCACTGGCTTGGTCTTACATTTGTTCAGCAGGGAATTGATCAGCACCAGGCGTTTGTAGAAATTACTGCTACAATGATCACTTTTGGAATGGGTGCATCAACTCAGGCTCTCTTTGCCCGTGTCGGAGGCGGCATCTTTACAAAAGCTGCTGACGTCGGGGCTGATCTTGTTGGTAAACTGGAAGCCGGTATACCTGAAGATGACCCTCGTAACCCGGCAACAATTGCTGATAACGTTGGTGATAATGTTGGTGACGTTGCCGGAATGGGCGCAGACCTTTATGAATCATATGCAGGATCAATCCTTTCTACTGCCGCTCTGGGGGCTGCTCTTCCGGCCATAGCTGGCCAGGGTGATTATCAGATAAAAGCCATTATAGCTCCGATGCTGGTCTCAGCAATAGGCATATTGCTTTCAATAGCAGGTATTTATATGGTAAGGACAAAAGAAGATGCATCTCCAAAGACTCTTCTTCGTGCACTTCTTCTTGGCACAGGAGGGAGCTCTGCTCTTATCCTTGTTGTGCTTGCAATCATGGCCTGGGCAAACTGGATAACCTGGGGTGTGTTCGGGGCTGCAGTTTCAGGTCTTGTTGCCGGTGTTATTATCGGTCAGGCCACAGAATATTTTACATCAGACGGATATGGGCCTACTCAAGGTATAGCAAAACAATCCCAGACAGGGCCAGCCACAGTAATTATTGAAGGTATGGCCGTTGGAATGTTTTCAACCTGGGTTCCGGTTCTTACAATTGTTGCAGGTATTATCGCCGCCTACGGTTTTGCCGGTGGATTCCACAACTTTGCCACAGGTATTTATGGCGTCGGTTTTGCAGCAGTGGGAATGCTTTCTACGCTCGGAATTACTCTTGCAACTGATGCATTCGGACCAATTGCCGATAACGCCGGAGGTAATGCTGAGATGTCAGAACTTCCACAAGAAGTAAGGGAAAGAACTGATTCACTTGACGGTCTTGGAAATACTACTGCCGCCACTGGAAAAGGATTTGCAATAGGTTCAGCTGCCCTTACGGCACTTGCACTTGTTGCAGCTTATATGGAAGAAGTTAAGCTGTGGCTTGGCAGGCTTGCTGACAAAAGCGTCGATGGTTATAAACAGATTGGCGATGTACTGTTTTATAAGAGTCATGCACCTGCAGTTGTTCAGGCCGGACAGCATGCAATTCTGGTTACTAATGCAGGCATCAAGGATTTTGTATCAGCATATAACCTGTCATTATTCAACCCGATACTATTGGCAGGACTGTTCATTGGAGCAATGATGACTTTTGTGTTTGTCGCAATGGCAATGAAAGCTGTTGGAAGGAATGCAGGACGAATGGTCGATGAGGTCAGGCGCCAGTTCAGGGAGATCCCGGGCATCATGGAAGGAACCGGAAAACCTGAATATGCAAAATGTGTTGCAATTGCAACCAAAGGGGCACAGAAGGAAATGGTAGTTCCGGCCCTTATGGCTATTATAGTTCCTGTTGTTACAGGAATCATTTTTGGAGTTCCTGGGGTTGTTGGTCTGCTTATGGGTGGAATGACTACAGGCTTCACTCTTGCCAGCATGCTGAATAATGCCGGTGGCGCCTGGGATAATGCCAAGAAATTCATTGAAAGAGGCAATTATGGTGGCAAGAAAAGTGAATGCCACAAAGCAAGTATTGTTGGTGATACCGTTGGAGATCCGTTTAAAGACACGTGTGGTCCTTCAATGAATATCCTCATAAAACTGATGTCGATGGTTGCCGTAGTTATGGCAGGGGTGACAGTCGCGTTCAGTATTTTCGGATAATAATGGATTATAATAATATTAAAAAGCTGCTCATTTCGGGCAGCTTTTTTGTTAATTTGGTATGTCTCTAATTTTATGAGAAATGAATCTCCCTTCCCTCTCTGATATCCGGTCAGCTCATGCCAGAATAAAACCATATATTCATCAGACGCCGGTATTAACCTCTCAGCAGCTGAATAAAATATTTGAGAGTGAATTATTCTTCAAATGCGAGAATTTCCAGAAGGTGGGAGCATTCAAGTTCAGGGGAGCGACAAATGCTGTCCTCTCACTGAATGATGAAGAAAAACAAAGGGGAGTTGTAACTCATTCATCAGGAAATCATGCGGCAGCACTTTCCCTGGCAGCGCGAATGAACAATGTTAAAGCTTTCATTGTGATGCCTGAAACCGCACCTGAGGTCAAAAAAAACGCAGTCAAGGGATATGGAGCTGAAATCACATTCTGTAAACCAACCCTTCAGGCTCGTGAAGAAGCGGCTCAAAAAATAATTGACAGAACCGGTGCAATACTGGTTCATCCCTATGATAATTTCAATGTAATTTGCGGACAGGGCACTGCATCGATTGAATTACTGAATACGATACCTGATCTGGAAATTATTATCGCACCGATCGGGGGCGGCGGATTAATTAGCGGAACCTCAACGGCTGTAAAAGGCATTAACGGCAAAATAAGTGTTATCGGTGCTGAACCTCTCAATGCCAGCGATGCCAGAGAGTCATTTCTTACCGGCAGAATTGTCCCCTCGGTAAACCCAATAACAATAGCTGACGGACTGCTCACATCGCTCAGCGAACTTACATTCTCAATAATCAGAAAAAATGTTGATAATATTTTTACTGCCCGGGAGGAAACAATTGTTGAATGCATGCTTATGGTGTGGGAAAGAATGAAGATAGTTATTGAGCCATCATCAGCAACCGTTCTGGCAATCGTGAAGGAAAATCCGGAGTTTTTCAGGCATAAAAGAACCGGTCTTATAGTAAGCGGTGGTAATGTTGATTTCAGGAGGCTGCCATTTTAAGGCTTCTTAATAAAATAAGCTGCAATTGGATAATGATCTGAATATCTTATCCTTATTATATTGAATATCCGGCATTCAAGAGCGTTGTCATAAAGAATATAATCAATCCTGTTAGGAGGATAGTTGCCTCTGTAGGTGAAACCAGCCCCGTATCCTGAGCTGACAAATGAATCATTCAGTCCTTTCCGGATCTTGCGATATGAATATGACACGGGTGTGTCATTAAAGTCACCGGCAACAATCACGGGATAAGGCGATGAGTTAACCCATGCTTTCACTGTCTGGGCCTGCCTGGCCCTCCTGACGAATCCTTTCTTAAGGCTTACAGACAGATTCTTAACCTCATCGAGAGTCTCCTTGTCGTCAGGTGTTGTCATCTCCTCAAGAAATGATTTCTCGATGCTTCTCAACCTGAAAGATTGCAGATGGTTGTTAAAGACCCTGAAAGTGTCTTTTTTAATAACTATGTCCGTATAAATCGAGAGACTTGAGGACCCGGTGTGTATTATCTCGCCCTTCCCGACAATAGGATACTTGCTATAAGTTGCAATACCATAGTAACGGCTTTTACCGTTACCGATCATTTTCATATGCGAATAATAGCCGCCCCCCAGAGCACTTTTCACATAAGAATCCTTTTGTAGGGGATCGCCATTGACA
>PMIG01000258.1 GCA_003157055.1 Bacteroidales bacterium
ATGATGGAAAAGATCTCTGTAAAGGGTGATGATATGCATCCGCTCTATAAATGGCTCACTTCGAAGGATAAAAATGGTGTTATGGATTCGGATGTGAAATGGAATTTCCAGAAGTATCTTATAGACGAAAACGGTAAGCTGGTTGATGTATTATATTCAAAGGAAAAACCGGGGTCTGATAAAGTAATTGCCTGGCTTTCTGGGAAGTGATCTATTATGTGCCAGGGTAAACTTAATATGCCCGCTAGAATAGCTTCGGAATGAACATTTTTGTTTCGGCCATATATTGAATGTAGGCATTTCCAAACCTGGCAATCATTTCTTTCTCCTCAATCTTTGACGTCAGGAAGACTGCAATCAGGTTTATTGCTCCCAGAAAAAGCTGATTATTTCCGGTATCCTTAAGCATAATGCCGGTCCCCAATAGAAAAAGTGCGCAATATAGCGGATGACGGATATAGCTATAGATTCCTGATTTCACAAGAGAAGTCGTATTCTCAAAGCTTTGTTCCGACTTTCCCTTTTTCTTCAGGAGCAGGTATCCCGCCAATACAGGGTAAATTGATCCAAAGAGGAGAATCCAGGAAATGATCTGGTGCAGAGAAAATGGATCACGGAACCAGAACCTGTAATTCAGAAGAAAAAGAACAAAGATGCTCTCGAAAGCAAAAAACCTTGCTATTCCGTGATACCTCCTGGCTTTGATTGAGAAAAACCATGAAAAAATAATGATCAGTATAGTTCCCGAAATTAAGACGGCATAATTCACTTTTCCAGCGTCCTTTCTTTAAGCTTTTTAATGTACTCATAAACCTCAACCTGGGAATGCACTTCCTCTTTTCCAGGCTTGACGAAATTATTAGAGAGTGCGGCATCCAGTTTCCTGGCTTTTACATTATCATTCCACTGAATATCAAAAATATGTCTTAGCTCATTCTTGATCCCCTTATCGAATACCGGACATGTAACCTCTATTCTGTGTTCAATGTTCCGGGTCATCAGGTCGGCAGAAGATATATATATTTCTTCATTTCCGCCGTTGCAGAATATCATGAACCTGCTGTGTTCCAGGAACCTGTCTACAATACCGATGCCTTTGATATTCTCACTTATATCCTTTAACCCTGGTACAAGGGATATCATTCCTCTTACGATGAGTTTTATGCTGACACCTGCAGCGCTGGCCGCATAAAGGTTTTCAATAATGTCGAAATCAGTTATATTATTCAGCTTCAGATATATATAAGCTTTCTTCCCTGCCTGAGCATTTCTGATCTCATTTTCGATAAGCAGGTTCATCTTGTTTCTTAAAGCAAAGGGTGAAAGAACAAGATGATAATAATTATCTTTCTTATAATTGACATTGAAGAAATTAAAAACCTTTAGCACCTCGTTGGTGATCTTGAGATTCGTGGTGAGCAACAGGTGATCAGTATACACCCTGGCTGTATCTTCATTGAAATTACCGGTCCCGATCGCGGCGTAACGCTGTGTAACATCATTTTTTACTCTTGTTATCAGAAGCAGCTTTGAGTGGACCTTCAGTCCGGGAACACCATATATAACCTTGACACCCTCTTCCTGCAGCCTGTTACCCCATAAAATGTTGGCTTCTTCGTCAAACCGCGCCTGAAGCTCAACAATGGTCGTAACATTCTTTCCGTTTCTTACCGCATTCAGGAGGGCATTAATGACACTTGAGTTGCGGGCAAGCCTGTAAAGCGTTATCTGGATGGAAGTTACAAATGGATCAATGGAGGCTTCCCTTAGCAGGTCAATTAAATGATCAAAAGGATGATAAGGGAAATAAAGCATGATATCCTTCTTCTTCATAGCTGAAAGAATGCTTTTCCCGGGTTGAATATCCCTGTGGTTTATAGGTACCAGAGGCTCATAGTAAAATTTCTTTTTGCCAAGGCTGGGAAAATGCATGAAATCCTTTAGGTTATGATACCTGTCGGAAGGGACAACAACATCATCGGGACCAAAATTCAGTTTCTTAGTGAGGATTTTAAGCAGGTCGTCCGGCATTTTTCTGTCGTAAATAAACCTGACAGGAGAACCCCATTTCCTCTGGTGAAGGCTTCGTGAGAGCTTATCGATATAACTTTCAGATATATCGTCTGCTATCTCAAGTTCGGCATCCTTGGTAAGCTTGATGGAATAAGAAAAGCACTCATCAAAATCGAACAGGAAGAAAATATCTTTTAAACCGTACCTGATAATATCGTCGAGATAGATAATATATTTATCATCTCCGGATTCGGGCAGAATTATAAAGCGGGGGAGGACACCTGCCGGTATTTCAAGTAGTGCATACCGTTTCTTCTCCGGCTCCTTTTTTTTATTGAGAATTATCGCCAGGTAGATCGCATCATCAGTGAGATTAGGTAATTCAGCATCTTTTTCAATCAGGTACGGCATCAGCCTTGTTCTGACTTCAGTGAGAAAAAAATTCTTTACGAAATCCGACTGCACCTGGTTAAGCTGTTTCTCATTGATAAAGTGAATTTTATGCTTATCGAGTTCCTGTGTCAGAGCCAGATTTATCTTTTCAAATTTCGTGTTCTGAGCCAGAACTACCTCCTGTATCTTTTTAAGAGTGGCTTTTGGATTATATCCCAGTACGTTCTTTGATTTGGACCCGAACTGGGAAAGCCTCTTCAAAGTTGCCACCCTGACACGGAAATACTCGTCGAGGTTATTTGAATAAATACCGAGGAATTTAAAGCGTTCAACAAGTGGAACTTCCTTGTTCTCTGCTTCCTGCAGAACCCGTTCATTAAACGAAAGCCAGCTTATTTCCTTTGGAATAAAAATCTTGCTCATAATTATTTTTCTGGTTTAAGAAAATACTCTTCCTTACCTGAATCCAGCTTGACTCCCGACCATGTATCTGTTTTGAATGATATGCAGACCATGCTTGTTTTTGTCAGGAACTCGCAGCCGCTTGTCGAAAGTCTGTCAGGCATCTCGGTAAAAGCAGGATTATGTCCGAAAAGAGTAATGGTGTTGATATGATCATCAAGCCGGCCGATAATTTCAAATAGATTCTTTATCCCGGCTTTAAAATACAGATTACTGTTTATCACTATATTATCATAGGAAATACCAAATTCCGATGCAAAGACGAAAGCTGTTTCAAGTGCCCTGAAAGCCGGGCTCGTAATCATTAACCCCGGGTCGTTTTCCTTCTCCCTGAATAATCTTGCCATTTCCCGTGAGATAATTTTACCTTTTATTGTCAAAGATCTTTCAAAATCAGTGATTCCTTCGGAATGCTCTTCAGCTCTTCCATGACGTATAAAAATTATTTTTTTCATGCTGCCGGGCTATAGTTGTTTAAATTCATGTTAAATTCCAAAGCTTGTTCCCATGCTTTTAGCCTGCAGCACAAGAGGGTTATCGGGTTCAACGAGCTTAAGCTTTCCGGAAACATCGGCAAGTGATACTGAGACTATCTCATCATTCTTCAGGGCCACCATCTTACCGAAATCCCTGTCAGCAATCATATCGGCAGCTGCAGTGCCATATCTTGTTGCAAGCACCCGGTCCATTGGAGAGGGAGTGCCTCCGCGCTGTATATACCCAAGCACAGTTTCCCTTGTTTCCAGCCCGGTCATTTCATTTATCCTGTTGCTGAGATAGTGAGCCACAGATCTGTCCTTAAGAGGGTTACTTACACCTTCTGCAACAACCACAATTGAATAAGGCTTGTTCTCTTCAGCCCTGTGAAGAAGATATTCAGCAATCTTTTCTTCTTTATATGGTATTTCCGGAATGAGAATCACATCGCCGCCGCTGGCTATACCTGAAAAGAGTGCAATCCATCCTGCATTGTGTCCCATAAGCTCGATAAGCATTATCCTTTTATGGGAGTTTGCGGTTGAATGAAGCCTATCGATAGCTTCAGTTGCAATATTGACTGCTGAATCAAATCCAAAGGTTATGTCAGTTCCCCAGACATCATTATCGATAGTCTTGGGGATACCTACTACATTGAGACCTTCCCCTGAAAGAAGATGGGCAGTCTTTAGTGTTCCATTGCCGCCAATGCAAACCAGGCAGTCCAGGCCAAGCTGTTCGTAATGTTCACGGATAAGGTCAGGTTTTTTTATTTCGTTTTTCTTGCCTGAACCTTTGAAAGGCTTTTCCCTCGATGTTCCAAGGATTGTTCCGCCGAGTGTCAGAATTCCTGAGAGATCTTTTTCAGATAGCTCGGTGTATTCCTTGTTTATCATCCCGGTAAATCCGTCGCTTATCCCTATAACCGACATACCGTATTTAACGATTGCCGTTTTGCCAACTCCCCTGATCGCTGCATTGATGCCTGGACAATCACCCCCTGCGGTTAAGATGCCGATTCTCATCCCGCTGCTTCTCTTGCTCATAAAACTGTTTTTCTGATTACTAAAGCAAATTTAACTTTTTCAGACGATATTGAAAATAATACTAATTTTATCATTACAAGACTCTTTGTTGTTATGGAACTTGACTTTGTGAAACTTAAAGAGATCAAACCAGTCCTCTCGGGATACATTAGGGAGACTCAGGAGCTGTTAAAACTGGCTCCTGTACCTGAGGAGAAGGCTATTCACGATGTGAGAGTCCTGATGAAAAAATCAAGAGCGGTGATGAAGCTTATTGCCAGCCAGGTAGATGAAGAGTCTTTTAATCGTGAATACTTGACTTTCAGGGAAGTCGGAAGGATTACCCGTTCATGGCGTGAAACTTCAGTTCACAGGAAAACCCTTAAAGAGCTTAAAAAAGATTACTCTGAAGTTTTTACACTGCTCGGCGCCAACGAGAAACTGGAATCACTGATGAAGAAGGCCGAAATATCTGAAGAGCCGACTGCGGCTCTTAAGGATGATCTGGAAAATATCGACGAGATTCTGAATAAAGCCGGCTTCAGGGTTCGGTTCCGGAATATGAATAACTTTGATCCGAAGGTACTTCTTAATGAGCTTGATAAAACCTACATCTCAGTTATTGATAAGTACCTTATTTGCAGGAATAACCCTAAACCTGTAAACCTGCATAAATTCCGCAAAAGGGCAAAGGATTTTCTTTACCAGCTGGTGTTCTTCAGGGCTCTGAACCCGTCTGTTGTCAAAGCACTTGAAAGGAAGCTCGATTTAATGACACAGAACCTCGGGAAATTCAATGACCTTGCCCAGCTTATAGAAACTCTGGAATATAAGTATTCAGGGCTTCCGGGCCAGCCGGCTCTCGATGAATTAATACTTCTGATCCATGATGAGCAGGACAGATACCTTTCAAAAGTGTGGCCGGCAGCATATAAAGTGTTCTGTCCCGGCCAAAAACTGGTGAACCTGCTGGGATTCAGAATTCTGATGATCTGATTTCAATGGAATTCTGAATTCCGCCAGCTGATAAATATTCAATTTTTAGGTAAAAATAATCTGGGATCCTTCACCTCCCGCTAGAGCATAAAATTCACCAACGGTAAGAACTCCGCTTACAAGTTCGCTCAGATCCTCCTTTTTGAATTTGAACATATCCATAGCCAGCTTGCAGGCATAAACCTTCCCGCCTCCGGCTGTGATAAGTTCGAGAAATTCAGAAACCGGAGGGATATCGAGTTTTGCCATTCCGCCCTTCATCATCCAGGATGTAAATGATTCCATTCCCGGGATTACTCCAAGCAGAGTTGGCATCCTGAGTCCTCCGGGTAGCCTCAGGGCAGGATTTCCAACTACTGCAGTATGCAGCTTATCCATTCTGGTTTTAACAAGTGCATCAAGACCGAAAAATGTAAAGAATAGATTGGTTTCAATACCTTCCATTACTGCTCCATTCCCGAGTACAAGAGTTGCGTAGACATCTTCAATTGCTCCTTTGGCGCAAATGATATTGACTTTTTTAATAGGGTGACTCTGTTCCATTTATTTTATTTTTAAAGAGTTAAATACAACTTACCGGTTTGGGAATTCCGCCGATCTTTGTAGCTTTTTTGAGAGGAGCTCCGGGAAATAGCTGGTAGAAAGTCTTCACGTCGAGTACTCCTGAATGATTAATGCTCCTGATCGACAGGGTTTCTCCTGCCAAGAATTTTTTCCTCAGGAATTCAATTATAGCGAAATGTTGGTCTGTAAGGACAATGCCTTCTTCCTTTGCGATTTCGACTGCTATTTCTTTAGTCCATTGAGAAGGATCAGTAAAGTATCCTTCTTCATTTACATCAACTGTTTTTCCTGCATAAGTTTTCTGTGCCATAATATTGGTATTAAAGTTGTTAAACTATATATTCCTTCAATTTCTATCAATCTTTTTACCGCTCATCGACATTTTATCTGATATAGGCAAGAACCTTCCCGGTAAAAGGATATTCCAATAAATCCATTTAAAAAACAATTTTCCATAATGATTCAGGCGGGATTCTTTCAGCAAAAACATTGGTCCGATGACAGGTAGCGGAAAAGTTCCCGGCAGAGGTTCTGTTGTATAGTTGAAATCAATAAGGATACCTTTCTCGTATCCTGTTTCAATAAAGCAATTTGAATGTCCGTCAAAGGAGGCTGAAAGAGGCTTTTTCTCAATATAGCTGACTATGTTTTTTTCAAGAGTATCTGCCTGAAAATGAGCAACAGATCCGGCTTTGGATGCTGGTGTGTTACCTGCATCGCCGATTGCAAAAACATTCTCTTTAATTACAGATTGAAGAGTGTTTTTATCGATTTTAACAAATCCGAATTCATCCCCGAGGCCGCTTTTTGCAACAGCCGGATCTCCAGTATGCAGAGGAATAGTTACAAGGCAATCGAAAAGAACTTCTCTTCCTCCAAAGTCAATAATCTTGCAGTTCGAATTATCCACCTCACCCAGGAAAAAGTCTGGAATAAGATTTATATTTTTCTTTTCAAGCAGAGAACCTAAAAGCTTTGATGCTTTTGGCTTGGTAAAAGCACCAGATAACGGTGTTACGTAATTGATGGTTACTTTTTCCCTTATTCCTTTTTTTGTGAAGAATTCATCAGCAAAGAAAGAAAATTCAAGAGGGGCGACAGGGCATTTGATTGGATTATCTGCGATATTGATAACAAGGTTTCCACCCTTCCAGTTTTTGAAAAAAGTGGCCAGCGCTTCTGATCCTTCGATAGTATAGAAATCGAACACTTTCTTTTGCCAGAGCTCTCCCTTAAGCCCCGGAGTATCTTGCGGACTTATCTGAGTTCCTGTGGCAATAATAAGTATGTCGTATGACAGGGAGGTTCCGTCTTTCAGGAGAACTTTATTTTCATCCGGAGATATCTTTTCCACTTCATTATTAATAAGGTCGATCTTGCCTTTAATGAAATTCCGGACCGGTTTGGTAATGTTCTTCCGGGTATAATATCCAAATGGAATAAACAGGAAGCCCGGCTGATAATAATGTGTTTTGCTTTTATCTAGGATAGTTATTGACCATTCATCGGATGAAAGCTTCTTACGCATTTTATTTGCCATTATGGTACCGCCTGTACCAGCTCCAAGGATAAGCAGCTGCTTCATTTTTCTACTGTTAATTTATTAACAGAACAAATGTATGGTTACTTATCTTACTAAATTCATAAATATGATATATATTATATTATTACTCATTTTACGAACACATATAGTTTGTTTTTCCTGTAATATCCATAGTAACCGGGACAGGTTGCAGATTAAACGTAAAGGGTAAAAAGTAACAGAAAGCTATTCGTTCCTGCGCAAGTACTTTTTCATTTTAATAAATATTTCAATTTCGATTTCTATATTTGATTTTAAACTATTTTTATGTTATTTGACACATAAAATATTTTTCCTTTATATCAATTATATGGATAGTGGGCAAATGCAGCAGTCTATTTAAATGAACATCTTTGAATTTTAAATTCAGCAATACTTATGAGAAAACTATTTTTCATCATTGCATTTTTACTTTCACTTTCCGGTGGTGTTAATTCCCAGGTGATTAACAAAGTACCTCTGAGTCCGCGTATTACGGGTTACACAATTAATGCAAAGCTTAACCCTAAAGCAAAATCCGTTGAAGGCATTATGGAAGCATTCTGGGTAAATCAGACTACTGAAACTGTACCTGACATTCAGCTTCACCTGTACATGAATGCTTTCAAAAGCTGTAAGTCAACATTTTATAAGGAATCAGGAGGAACACCGGGTAAGGATCCAATTGATATCGGTCATGTAGATATAAAGTCATTTACTTCAAAAGACGGAACAGACTTCCTGCCCCTTGTACGATATATCCATCCCGATAATAATGACAAATCGGACAGTACAGTCATAGAAGTAATGCTTCCTAAACCGGCAAAACCAGGCGATACTGTGGCTGTTAGTATTAGTTTTGTAACTAAGCTTCCTTCAAAGATCAGGAGAACCGGATATAACGGCGACTTCTTTTTTGTTGGCCAATGGTTCCCAAAATTCGGTGTTTATGAGCCTGCCGGAATGCGTTACAGGAATATTGGAGGCTGGAACTGTCACCAGTTTCATGCCAATTCTGAATTTTATTCCGACCATAGTGTTTATGATGTCAAGATAACTGTCCCGAAAGAGTATGTTGTCGGAACAGGAGGTATGCTTCTGGGGGAAGCTGATGTGGATGCGAATACCAAAGTGCAAACCTGGAGAGCGGAAGATATTGTCGATTTTGCCTGGACAGCCTGGCCCGGATATGCCGTTTTTACAGACAAGTGGAAGCATGTGAAAATTACTCTTCTCCTGCCAAGAGAACGAAGTGAACAAGTTGAAAGACAATTTACTGCAGTGAAATATGCATTAGAATATTTTAATAAGAATGTCGGACCTTATCCATGGCCATATCTCACAATTGTGGATCCTCCTGCAAAAGGGATAGGGGCAGAGGGGATGGAATATACAACACTTTTTACATCAGGCTCATCGTACATGATACCCAGGTTTATTCATTTCCCCGAAATGGTTACAATTCATGAGTTCGGGCATGCTTATTTTATGGGCATCATGGCCAGTAACGAATTCGAAGAACCATGGCTGGATGAGGGTGTGAATTCATTCTGGGAGGAAAGAATCGTGGATCATTATTACGGTGAAAATACCGGTCTGATTGATCATCCTTTTATTAAAATAGCTGATAAATCGCTTGGGAGATTATCCTATGTGCGTTCTGAAGGAAGACAGGATGTCAGCAATAAAGAATATTCATGGAA
>PMIG01000286.1 GCA_003157055.1 Bacteroidales bacterium
GATTATGTTAGAAAGAATAAACGAAACAACAAAGTTTCTTAAGGATAAGGGATTCCTAAATCCTGATGCAGGAATTGTTCTTGGCACCGGACTTGGAGGTCTCACAGCCAAAATGGAGAACTGCATTGAAGTAGATTATAAAGATATACCCAACTTCCCGGTTTCGACAGTTGAGGGGCATGCAGGAAAGCTAATTTTCGGCGACTTCGGCAATAAGAAAATCGTTGCAATGAAGGGCCGGTTCCATTTTTACGAAGGATATGGCCCGGATCAGGTTGCACTGCCCATCAGAGTCCTGAAATACCTCGGTATAAAATGTCTTTTCCTGTCGAATGCTGCGGGCGGGGTGAATCCGGACTTCAGGATCGGCGATATCATGATTATCACCGATCATATTAACCTTCTTCCGAACCCTCTTATTGGACAAAACGACGCCAGAATAGGCGCCCGTTTCCCCGATATGAGCGATGCATATGATAAAAACCTTATTAAAAAAGCATTACTTATTGCACAGGATCATAAGATACGAATTCATAAAGGAGTCTATCTTTCGACAAGCGGACCCACCTTTGAAACTCCGGCTGAATATAAGTACTTCAGGATTATCGGTGCTGATGCAGTCGGAATGTCGACAACACCTGAAGTTATTATTGCACGCCACATGAATTTACCTGTTTTTGCAGTCAGCATCATTACCGATCTTGGTGTTGAAGGCAAGATCGCCTACACAACCCATCAGTCTGTTCTTGATGAAGCTGCCAAAACCGAAGAGCGCATGACTTCCATCATGACTGATATGATTTCTGCATTATAAGATTGTTTTCTATAAATGAGTTCCCCTCCCCGGAGTGGATTTAAATTCTATCTTATAACTGTACAGACCTTTTTCCAGGATTTTGTCTTGCCATTTTCATTGTAGAGTTCTATAAGAACTATGTAGACCCCGGTTGAAACGAGAGAGCCGTCATTGGCTGTTCCATCCCAGACAACCGATGCCTTATTCCCGGCAAAAAAGTTTTCACTGAGTTTTCTTACAAAACCACCTGTCTCGTCAAAAATGGTAACCGAAATAACATTTCCAAGTCCCTCAGCATTTATATCTATCACAAGAGCATCCTCGGTTCCGTCATTATCCGGAGAAATTCTTGCTGATGAAAAAGTTATCCTGTCTTTTCCCTCCGGCCCGCCGGTGAATACCGAATTTTCCTTCCCCGGAGTTCCCCATCCCGAGCTCTCGGATGCAGAATGCCAGCTTGTGCTTTCACCGGATTCCATCTCCGGCCTTATCTTTTCAAGCGATACACCCTCCTTGCTGACAAGAAGCGGATAATGCATCTCATCGGAGTAAGAGACCTCATCTATCAGGTCAAGATTCCTGTTCAGAAGAAGCAGATGGCCCCTGTCATCCGGCATTGAGGGAAGACATGAAGAGCTGAATATATTTTCAGGATCGGAAGAATGGTACCGTTCAATTACTCTTTCCCGGTCAGCCGTGACAGTGAAAAACTCACCGGGGATTATGCATCTGTGCTCATCCGAGAGAGGCTTTATTTCAGATGTATCGCCGGATTCGGTATTTACTGAAGCCAGGTAGAGCTGAGAAGCATCAACTGTTTTATCCGAGCAGTTGAATAATTCTACATAATCAGGCTCGTCCGGGAATGGATTGAAAAGCAATTCATTGAAAACAATGTCTCCCCTGCCCGCCTTTTCAGGCAGCCCGAATCTGAATGAGGTGCAAGAAACAGGATTTCCTGCGAAATCTGTTACATCAGGTGAAACATTCAATGAATAAACTTCACCCTTAAAAAGAGAAAATGGTGATTTTATGATAAAAGATCTGAGAAGGGGGTCGGCTGATGATACTGAAGCAGCTTCCCGCCCGCCGATTAAAATTTTATCCGGCGACCCTGCAATTTCAAATACTGTCTCGGAAAAATTGACTTTGAGAGTTACACTGTCGTCCGGAAAAACATTCTCAATTCCGTAAAACTGCCGATCAGGATTGCTTCTGGCTGATGAATTAATTTTTCCGGGGGTTCCGCCGTTTCCCGAGGAGGAAGCTTCCCAGTTACATCCATCATAAAATGGATATCCGGTATCGATCATTTCGAGTGACCAGCCACCTGTTTCCTTCAGTTTATTCCTGTACCATGCCGATGAATAAACCAATCCATGAATCAGGTTTCCAAGGCTGTCGGAAATCCATAGCATTCTTCCCTCATCAGTCAGCAGTGGAAACGACTTCAATCCGATAACTTTGCCATAACTTGAAAACGACGCTGTGTCAGCAGCAGGACATAATATAAAATATTCACCTGTGTTTATGCTCACGTCAGGGAATGAGGCGCTTTGACCTTCAGTTGAAAGGCTCCATTTCTTTAAATTGAATCTGAACCGTGTCCTGTTTGTAATTTCCAGGTACTCTTTGGCGGGAAGAGAGACTACAGGAAGCGGGTCGGCCATGATTTCTGATATTATAACGTCTCCGGGGTCAGCACTTATAAGTGTAAACTCTACACTTATTCCTTCATTGCAGTTTGCAGACCTATCGCATAATCGGTTTATAATTAATCTATTTGCGGTTTTATTGCTGAATTTCCTTTTGAAAGTCAGCATGAACGTTCTTGCACTTTCCCTGATAATCGAGACAGGAGCATTATCATCGCTGTCGAGTGAAAAATTTGAAATAAGCATGAAGTCATCTGATGGTTCTTCATCAAGAGTCAGATCGAGGGAGTTAATCCCGGATACCTGGCAACTCACTACTTCAGGAGGGCGATTATCCTCATGAAATATACCTTCTATATTAAGGTCGTCGAACCAGAGAAGCCTATCGCGGGTTGATGTGTACCTGTAACCAAGAATGAAAAATGATGAATTGAATAATTCACCGTCCTGCCCCTCTGCACTTCCTTTTAATTTCTCAAGCTTATCATAAACTTCAATTCTCCAGTATCCCGTAATTGATCTTTCTACAATAAGCTTTGCTGCATCTGCAGTTCCTATGTCGTTCTGCCAGTTTAGGTGGCAGGTAGCAATGACTGAAGGAGAGCCGTTCTTTATTTTCCATAGCCGTAGTGTATCATCGCTCCCGGTAAGGTCTACTCCCACGGCAAAACCGTTTAAAGCTGCTCCATCTCCAAGGGTAGCAGGATATGCATCGGAAATAAGGTATGCACACCAGTTGTTCGATGCCGAAGGGTCACAGCCATGCCTGACAAGGAATGTCCATCTGGTAAGTCCCTCGCCGGGATGTAGGTTCCTGATCGGAATACCAATGCAATCATATCCCGGCAGGCTGTTGTCAAAGACATGATGTAAAGAATACATCCCTGAAAGACTTTTTGTTGTGTCGGCTTTCCAATGACCTTCTATGCCCTGAACCCAGTTTGCCAGGGATGCCGATTCGAAATTTTCGATGATCTGACCGTTTGCCAGATACGGCAAAAACACAGCCAGTAAAATAACTTTTTTCATGCAGCGGGACAGATTGAAAAAAAAGTTAATTTTGACCGTTTTTAACTTATAGTAAATTTAATAATAACATTTAAATATTCAAATTTAAATAGATGAAGACAGCTGTTGTTGGAGCAACCGGGATGGTGGGCCGGACAATGATCAAAGTCCTTGAAGAAAGAAATTTTCCTGTAACTGAATTAATCCCGGCCGCCTCAGAGAAATCGGTCGGCAAGGATATCATGTTCCGGGGTAAGCCCGTGAAGGTTGTAAGTGTAATGGATGCTGTAAATGCAAAACCTGTATTTGCAATATTCTCCGCCGGTGCATCAGTATCGAAGGAATGGGCTCCGAAATTTGCGAAAAACGGAACGGTGGTCATTGATAATTCCTCCTGCTGGAGAATGGATAATAATGTCCCCCTTATTGTTCCGGAAATAAACAGTCATGCGATCAAGAAAGGCGACAGGATAATTGCCAATCCCAACTGCTCGACAATTCAGATGGTATTGGCTCTGGCACCGCTTCACAGGAAATACAAAATCAAGCGGCTTGTCATTGCAACTTATCAATCGGTCACAGGTACCGGGGTAAAGGCTGTCACCCAGATGGAAAATGAGAGGAAGGGTATAAAGGGTGAAATGGCTTATGCGCATCCTATCGACATGAACTGCTTTCCTCACGGAGGTACTTTCCAGGCTGACGGTTATACAACCGAAGAGCAGAAGCTCATAGATGAGACCCGCAAGATCCTTGAGGACCAGAGCATTATGGTAACTGCCACTGTAGTAAGAATACCGGTGGTTGGCGGACATTCGGAAGCCGTTAATATTGAATTCGAGAAAGACTTCAATATTGATGATGTGATAAAGCTGCTTAAAGACTTTCCTGGTGTTGTTGTCTATGATAATCCCGCTGAAAATAAATACCCGATGCCCATCCTTTCACACAACAGAGATGAGGTTTTTGTCGGAAGGATCAGAAGGGATCTGTCAAAGGAAAAGTGCCTTAATCTCTGGATAGTATCTGATAACATACGGAAGGGAGCTGCCACCAATGCCATCCAGATAGCAGAGTATATGCTGGAGAAAAAGCTATATTAGGCCTGAGTTCAGAACAGGAATTCATTATAGGGATACCTGGTAATGTGAATCTTTTTTACTTCTTCAAAAAGTACCCGCTTCAGTTCATCAATATTCTCCTTTGTCTTTGCTGAGATAAAAACCACGGGATGGCTTGTGTCATTTGCCATCCATGTCTTCCTGAGATCATCAAGAGATATGTTCTCCTTTCCGGCGGGAGTAAGGTCGAATTCATCCTTTGGCATATAGGAGAATGAATCAATTTTGTTGAATATTATTATCCTCGGCTTTTCTGCTGAACCAAGATTTTTGAGAGTCTCATTTACAACCGTTATCTGCTCCTCGAAACCAGTATGGGAAATATCCACAATATGAATAAGCAGGTCGGATTCCCTTACTTCATCAAGGGTCGATTTGAATGATTCGATAAGGTCGGTCGGTAGCTTCCTTATAAACCCTACCGTATCTGAAAGAAGAAAAGGCAGATTGCCAATAACTACCTTCCTGACTGTAGTATCAAGTGTCGCAAAGAGCTTGTTCTCTGCAAAAACATCAGATTTGCTCAGAAGGTTCATAAGGGTCGATTTACCAACATTTGTGTAACCCACAAGCGCCACTCTTACCATTTTCCCCCGGTTTTTGCGCTGGGTAGCCATCTGCATATCAATCTTCTTAAGCTGTAATTTAAGAAGCGAGATCCTGTCCTTGATAACCCTTCTATCGGTTTCGATCTCAGTTTCACCCGGGCCTCTCAGCCCAATGCCTCCTCTCTGTCTCTCAAGGTGTGTCCACATACCGGTAAGCCGGGGAAGAAGATATTGACATTGGGCCAGTTCAACCTGCGTCCTGGCATGCGCTGTGCGGGCCCGGCTGGCGAAAATATCAAGTATCAGGTTTGTCCTGTCGAGGATTCGGCATCCAAGGGCATCTTCGAGGTTTCTCATCTGGGCAGGTGAGAGCTCATCGTCAAATATTGCTATGTCGATCTTATTTTCAGAAACAAAATGCGCTATTTCTTCAATCTTTCCCGAGCCGACAAATGTCCTTGAATTTGCTATATCAAGCTTCTGAATAAACCGTTTCACGGGAATGGCGCCGGCTGTTTCAGTCAGAAAAGAGAGTTCGTCGAGATACTCCTCAGTTTCCCTTTCATCCTGACCGGGATAATTAATTGCTATAAGAATTGCCTTTTCTACGGGCTTTTCAGTTTCTATCATCTGGTAAAAAAATTATGCCGCAAAAATAGTGTTTTGCGGCATATAATTATTAAGTGAGAAGGTATGACTAAAAGATAAGCCTCCTGTTAGACTGAATTGATCCGCGTATTGCACCTTTAAGTGATTCGGAACATCGGATCACCATGTCGATGTCGGAAGGGAAAGGAATGATCTGAGTTTTGGTTTTTTGAAGCTGCTCATCATTGAGAGCGCCCTGGTCTCCGACGGCGCGGGCCGAAACATTCTGAAAATTAGATTGTGCACCTATCGGGTCTTTCTTAAGGAGCTTGTCAGGATTCATCTGGATGGTTTCAATATCGCCGGTTATCTGGCAGGTCTTGGTTTGAAAAGTGGAAATGAGTGCGCACTGAAGAGTCTTGTACTTTTTCAGTTTAATATCATTGCCAAGCGAATCTCTCATCACATTCCCATTCTTGTCAAGCTTATAGCTATATCCGTCTTCAACATCCCTTTTGACTACTTTGTCTTCATTTGAAGTCTGATCGGGGCTGACGGTAATGTTTCTGACATTTACATTAATGATATAATCGTACTGAGCGGTGCTGTCGAGGTTTGTAGTTGTATACTCAACCCAATCACTGTTAAGAGCCTGGAGGTTGACATTGATCAGATTGGCTTCAAAATCCGGTGGAAATTTCAGCATTGTAGAATTCTGCAATGATATGAATACCCTGCTCATACCAAGATTTCTTGCTTCCTGTATCTTATTATCAATTCCTTCATAATCTCCGACATAATCCTTTGCCCTGACATACTCTGCATAAGCCTGCCTGTATGAATCTTTCATGTTATTTTTCATCAGCTCATTGCCATGAGCAAAATAATAATCGGCCGCTTTGTGTTTTGCCTCTACCATTTCCGTCATATAATCGACATAAGGAAAATCTACTGGCCTTGTCCCGACATTCAGCGGCATAACGGTTCTCACCAAGGACTGCCTGTCGCTCATTCTTTTGTATGTCTGGTAAATTTCATCCCAGTTCTGAGGTTTCCCTTCCAGCTTCAGGAATTTAATCCTTTCGTTGTCCTGTTCATTGATGATATTGAAGGAACGCTCGAGTATATCAGCCTGCTTGCTGTCCTGAGGATTCCTGCGCAGCTGTTTGACAGCAGTTGCTATTGAAGCATCATAGTTTCCTTTCTCAAGCTGCTTTTTTGATGAAGCGCAGCCCGAGAGGATCATTATTATTGCGATAAAAAAAAGTAGATTTCTTTTCATATTCCTGTTTTTACTATTGTTAAAGATAAGAAAAAGAATTATTGATGCTTTAACATAACTTATACCTTTTTTTAAATCCTCTTCTTACATGGTAAAGTCAAGCGGGATAAGATATCTGAATCTTACCGGTTGTCCCCGCTGCAGTCCCGGAGACCATTTAGGCGATTCTGAGATTACCTTAACGGCTTCATTATCAAGCAAAGGATTTACCCCTTTCAGGACATTGACATTGCTTACTGACCCGTCTTTCTCAACTACAAAAGATAAGACCACCTTACCTCTAATTTTTTTGTCGATCGCTTCCTGAGGATAAATTGTGTTTTTGAAGATCCATTCCCGGAATTTTTCAAGTCCACCTCCCTTGAAGGATGGCATAACTTCAACCAGGAAAAAAGCATCACCGTCTCCTGATCCTACATCACCTGAAATAAGTTCACTCCCATGTCCGGAATTATTTGCTTCTGACTGATTGTCGGTTGTATTTGCAAGAAGCTCATCATTCGAGGGAGTTGTTTTTTCAACAGTGACAACCGTATCGACCACTTCGGGAGGCACATATCTGACAATATCCTCGATATGTTTTGACCGGGGCGGCGGAGGGACTGTGGGAATATAAATCTCCTCCGGAGGTTTAAGGTTTTCCATAGTAACCTGGACATACCTGCTGCCGCCTGAAATCATATGCTCGGAATGTGGATTTAAAACAAATGGAAGTATAACAGCTGCAGAACCAATAAAGGAAGCAAAGATAATTCCTCTGGTCACCACGGCGTTGTATTTTTTCCTGAGCTGGTACGCACCATACTCCCTGTTCCGTGATGCAAACAGCAGGTCGTTAAAACCGGGTATCTTATTTTTATTGATTTCCATCTGATTCAATAATTTGAAATCTGCTGTTTTTTCTTGCTGACAAATTATGTCAATTCAATAATAATGCCATTTTTATGACGGGCAAAATTACAAAATAGCCTCATACCATCAAAACAAAGAGAATTCTGATCTGGCATAATAATAATATTTTCATTTTTTTAACTATTTTTGGCATCCTGATCATACGGGTTTAACTGCCTGCCGGCAGGCAGGGCTAGGTTAGTAGTGTGACTGGAATATTATTTTTGGTTCTCTTAATTATGGGGGTTTAGCTCAGTTGGCTAGNNCGTGTGACTGGCAGTCACAAGGTCAGGAGTTCGATTCTCCTAACCTCCACACTAATAATGAGGCAGCTATATGATTTTTATATGGCTGCCTTTTCTATCTGAATACATAAATACTGTTTTAAGTACCCTTTTTGACTGTACAGGAATTTATGGAAAAACCAGTGGCCTTGTCTATAGTTGGCCGGATCAAATTGACCACCAAAAGCCAGCGTTAAGTGCTTGTTGATTAGTTATGTATGTTAATTGTTACCTTCCCGGCGAAATGCGGTCAATAAGCCCGGTTTTGCAATAAATATATTAAAAGTGCTGAATACCTTACTTCAGCCTTTCTTTTAAAATTAATAAATTATTAATTAGAAGAGAGATTTTTTGTAATTTAGTTCTTTCTGAAACAGAGCATATCACACCCCGTTTATGAGTGAAGAGATATTAAAAGCCCTGATGGAATTATTTGCGCTTATTGTCAAGCAGGACGGCGGAATGATTATAGATGAGCGTGAGTATGTGTCAGGTTTTCTTGTCAAGCAGCTTACCAGTGAAACAGTTAGGGAATATCTGGCTCTGTTTGACGAACATGCAGGTCCGGTAATTGAAAAATCAGCCCGGAACGAACCATTGCCGCCTTCGGTAAGAGACTCTGTTAAAATTCTGGGAATTTGTAAAAAGATCAACCACACTCTTAACCAGGAGCAGAAGGTTGTCGTTCTGATGAGGCTTTACGAGCTTCTTAATGCCGACCGCCGGTTCTCTCCCCAGAGGATGAATATCATCAATACTGTCGCTGAAGTATTTAAAATATCTCCTGATGAGTTTGAAGCTACCGAGCAGTTTGTGAAGAATGATGACCCTGAGGCACTCAAGAATCCTTCGATCCTGGTTCTGAATCCATCCGATGAAACGTGTGATCTCTGCCACAAGCTTATGACCGGGTACCAGGATACGATTATCTCCTTTTTAAGAATAGCCAGTGTAGACCTGTATTTTCTGAAATATACTTCAAGGGAGCAGCTCTATCTTAACAGCCTTCCAATATCCTCAGGGCATGTGTACTCTTTTGCAAAGGGAGCATCCCTGAAATCTGTACAGGGACATTCTATTTATTACAGCGACATAAGCTCAAGCTTTCTATCCGATATAATTATCCATAAGCTCTCTTTCAATGTTGAAAATCTGACATACAGATTTGTCGACAAGATCACTGCCATTGATAATATAAGCTTCTCTATTGACGAGGGAAGCCTTATCGGCATTCTCGGTGCAAGCGGATCGGGGAAGACAACACTTATGAATATCCTCAGCGGAATAGAGGAGCCTTCAAGCGGAACCATAAAGATAAACGGACTCGATGTTACCAAAGACAGCAGTGCGCTTGAGGGAGTTCTTGGATATGTGCCACAGGACGACCTCCTTATTGAAGACCTCACTGTTTTTGAAAACCTTTATTTTGCTGCCCGTCAGTGTTTCAAAGAAAAGAACAAGGAAGAAGTAACATCACTTGTCGACCAGACTCTTTCAAGCCTTGGCCTGGCTGAGAAAAGGGATCTTAAGGTAGGCTCCCCGCTCAACAGGGTTATAAGCGGCGGCCAGAGAAAAAGACTTAACATTGCCCTTGAACTGATAAGGGAACCTTCCGTTCTCTTTCTTGACGAACCTACTTCAGGTCTCTCATCGAGGGATTCAGAGACGCTGATGGATCTTTTGAGGGATCTTACCCTTAAGGGCAAGCTTATCTTTACCGTAATCCACCAGCCGTCTTCAGAGGTTTTCAAGATGTTTGACAAGATAATTATACTCGACCAGGGTGGCTGCATGGCCTATTACGGAAACCCGGTCGATGCTGTGATTTATTTCAAAACACTTGATGCCCAGATAAACTCAAATCAGGGTGAGTGTCCATTATGCGGAAACGTAAATACCGAAACTATCTTCAATATTATTGAGACTCATGTTGTAGATGAATTCGGAAAATACACAGACAAGAGAAAGGTCAAACCTGATGAATGGGCAAAAACTTTCAGGGGAAAGCATCCTTTCGTAAGCCTTCCTGAAGTTAAGGAGCCACCTCATAAAAATCTTCAGAGGCCCGGCCTGTGGAAACAATTTGTGATATACCTTACAAGGGATATCAGGAGCAAGCTGGCTAACAGGCAGTATATTGGCATCACCCTTCTTGAAGCTCCCGTGCTTGGCTTCATCCTCTCTTTTATTATCAGATATATCCCTG
>PMIG01000349.1 GCA_003157055.1 Bacteroidales bacterium
TATCTGGCACAAACAAATTATTTTAGATATATGTATTAATAATTTTTGGTCACAGAATTTATCTAATCAGCGATTTCAACAAGATATTGAGCAAATACTGCTGTTCCATATCATGTTTGTTTTCATTCAAAAACCATGTATATAACCAGATATAAAAATCTTCCCCATCTCAAGCGATTTAAGAAGTTTTTTGATCTCCTCTTCGGTCAGCCCGTAAAGCTCGTAGACCAAGGCATCTAGCTGGTGGTCGGTGAGTTCGATCTCACTCATGCTCTTGCCAGGCTTTTTTTCTTGCCATTATTGAGCACATTTAGACCGACCGTGATAGTATCACATTACATTGAGATTCTGAACCGCCACGCTCAGGCATCTTGAATCGTGGTTATTTAGCTCCGGCTTATCGCTCGGCCTATCGCAGCCTTCTGGTACATGGAACTGCACGATGTTTGCTCCTTTTATGAGGTGTATGGGCACACCCAAATTGATGAAACTAGTGGGCACGGCAACCTGCGTTGCAGGCAAGTTGCCGGTAGAGACCTCCAACGTTCGGTTGCGATAGAAACTTAGCGCAGTCAGGCTTAAGGTGGCAGTGCGATCCTCAGGCGAGTTTACCAGGAGGGTGGCGTTGGTTTGCATCCAGCGGGACGGGGTGCCGGACCAGTTCTCTAGACCATAGAAGCCCGAACCTAAAGATATAAACTGCGAAGAATTTTGGAAAATAAACTGCGAAGAATTCAGAGAAGTCGGGATATGGTAAACCCACAAACCTTCATTATCATAGGCTACCGGTTCGATCCCAAGAGCATCACGGATCAGATTCGATGCAAATGAGAACTCCTTATCAGATAAGTACCATTTGTGTATAATTATATATCTAATATTATAATTACATAATAGGAACAAAAGTTCTGTCTGATTTTGCTTTTTAATCTTTTGCCTTATAATATCACCCATTATGGGTGTATTAGATGGAGATATTAAATCACTAATAAGCGGTATGCTCATAAACTTAAGTGCATAATCCGGTGTACGTGATACGTAACCATTAACGAGCTTCTTCTCGTGAATGGTTTGGAAGTACATATAATTTGCAGCAGCAGAGCCTGGGATCTCAAGGATGGCATAATCGTCGGTCTCAATCGCCAGCTGCTTATAGATAGCAGGAACCTCCGCACTTGACATCGGAAAGGGCACGGCCAAGAATTCGAACAAAATTAAGCAAAATAAGATAATAAATATGATACTCTCTTTTCCACTCTTGGTAGGAGACTTATTTTTAATTATAGAAAATATATAATTTAATCCGTATCCAGATAGTATCGCAAGAGATAACATCACCAATACATCCCATCTGCTAGGGACCCTGGCCATAGAAAAGACCGGTATATGCATCAAAATTACGTAGGGTAAAGGGATCTTGAAGAAGTGTCCGCCTAAAGAAAAATTAGTGACTCCAACGACATGCAAAATTGGACCTAAACACAGAATGAAAAAGGTTATTGCGGAAAGTGCCCAGAACTTAATTTCTTTAGTCTTTATCTTCAAGATTGCGATGACGGATAAAAATAATACAGTATATCCAGCAAATACTGTAAACTCTGCTCCATTACCCGTAAAATGAGAATTAATCGGGGAAAAGAGATCTTTGAAGATAGGATGGAATATTGTAGGGGTGAAGAACGCCATCAAGTCTGCGGAGAATTCTTCAAATCCTCCCTGATACATATAGTTAGATTTTGAGAGAAGCATCTCTTTTAACATAATATACAGAAAAGGAGAGAAACCAATCACAAAGCTTATAGCCATTATCAAAATTTTTTTAATAAAATTCCTGTTTATTAGACTCGTATCAACTAGCCAATAATATATGATATATAATAACGTAAAACTAAACATATAGACTAAATAATAATTGCTGGTCATAGCTGTGAGGACTAAAAAAAATGCGGCATAAATAGCATTGGTTTTCTTATTTTCTTTAGTCATTTTGATAAAAAATAAAACGTAAAATGGTATCCATTCTGTAGCAGTTAAGTTCATATGGCCGCAGGCATGGGCAAAATGATACGGGCAAAACATAAAAATTATCCCAGATAAAAATGCTGCCTTTGTATTATCCGTTAAATATTTTACCAAAAAAAAGGCACCAAACCCAGACAATATAAAAGTTAAGATCCAAATCAGATTATATGTAGCAATTAAGCCAAAAAGATGTTGTAGAGGAATAGATATTATTGCATTAAATGGCGAGACTTCGGAAAATGCTAGACTAACCCCAGTAGGATAAAATATGTCTATAGTATAATATGGATTTGATAAATTTAGGACTGCCTTTTTAAACGACCAGAAATCCCATAAGAACCACCAAACATCGCCTCCACCTGGTATTTTATTTATAGAGAAAGCCACAGGATATGTAAATAAAATAGATAGAATTGTGTACAGAAGCAATATCAAATAGTTGACTTTTGATATGCTAAGAGCCTCTAACTTCTTAAAATTAAAACACATCCTATCACCACTAGACCAATTCCCGCCCACCGGGAAAAAGTTACGATCTCCCCTAAATAGATGATGGCAAAGACGGCAGTCACCACGTACCCCAGGCTCAGCAATGGATACATGAGGCTAACATCGAGGGTAGAGAGTGCTCCCAACCAAAGGAAAGCCGATATCATGTAAAGAATCAGCCCTCCCATGACGTAAGCGTTGCCAAAAATCTCCATAACGGTTTTTGAGTCCAGTAGATCAGAGATGCTGTCTATTCGTGGCATTTGCTTCATCCCACTCTTCATGGCAACCTGGCCAAAAGCACCGAATACCACGCAAATCAATACCAAACCAATAGCAAACATATTAAGCCCATTTCGTTTCATCTTGACCATCGCTAACCTTTCTGCATATACACATCACGCTGACGCCAACCGGCAAATCAATTCGCTCTATAATCCAATTCTCAATCCTGATTAGTTCTTGTAAGAGTCCATTTAAATGAAAAGGCAGTTCCGCTAAATCCGTTTGCATCTCATTTCCAGACCGATGAAACCTCTTTAAAAGCCGTATCGTTGCCACTGGCAAGAAGAGGGAAAAATTCCAGTAGGTAGCTTTTTCATTTTCAAAACTACCCAACCGTAGAATACTAAGGATTCCAGATCTTGTGTACCTTCTCTTGTGATGAAGTGCAAGATCATGATTGGTCCAGAGGAACTGGAAGGCAGGAACGGTTAAAATTAGTCTGCCGCCGGGCTTCAATATTCGGTTAAGCTCCTTGACGGCGGAGAGATCTTCATCTATATGTTCTATAACATCTAGAGCAAAGACAAGATCGAAGAGTTCGTTTTTGAAGGGTAGCTTATCCGCCGAACCGCAGATCAAAGAAGGCAGTCCTCGGTTTCGGCTGAATATCAAGCGTCTTTTGAGATATCCAGCCCATAAACATCTCCGAGAATCTGAAGATATTTGAGATTAATCCCGGTACCGCAACCTGCATCTAAAATCCTCAAAGGCTTCCCCGAAAGACCATTATCGAATCGCGCAGCCATCTTCAAAACCAGATTCCTGCGTCCCACGTACCACCAGTTTGCCTCTTCCAAACGGTACATCTTATCATATTCGGATGGGTCCATTTAGGCATCTCCAGCAAATTATCACCGGTTGAATCTCGTTCTCAGCAGAGAAATAAACATGCCTCTGGAATGAGACAACCTAAATTTTGAGCCTTCAGAGTGTTTCCAGGTTATTGGGTACTCTATAACTCGATACCCTCTTTTTTTTAATCTCCAAAGAATCTCGACATCTATCTCGAATCCAGAGGTTTTTAAATCATCTAGGATATCGTGAATTGCATCCTTCTTAAAGACCTTTGCACCACATTGGGTATCTTTGAAGGGCAAACCAAAAAGCATCCTGACAAAAATATTAAAAGCTTTGCTTGCCAACCTTCTCTTAATTGGTTGCATGATTAGGATTTTCGATTCCTTCAATCTCCTTGAGGCGATTACGCCATCAACATCATGCAAGGCATGAAACATGCCTTTTAAATCATCAGTACTTACCGATTCGTCTGCATCTACAAAGCATATTTCCTCTCCTTCCGCAACTTTAAAACCCTGAATCAAAGCCCCCCCTTTGCCCAGGCGACCACCAAAACTGAGAAGTTTGATATTTGGGTATCTAAAAGAGAAGCTTTTTACGATACTATCTGAATTATCGTTTCCATCGCAGACCACGATAATCTCCTGCCCCGGAAATTCATCCATTAGGTCCAAAATAACCTGTTTGATCCTCAACTCCTCATTATATGCAGGTATAATTATAGATTTCATAAGACATCACAAGACGTTCCCTGTATGCCAAAAAAGAGGTATCTATGATCTTGATAATAGTGTCCGGTTAAATCGGACAAAAAAACGGTTGATCTGGTGTATAGCCTCAGCCAAGTGAGTAAGATGCTCATCATACACCGCCAATTGCCCATCCTCTGCTTAAAGATCTTATGCCATATCCTAAAAGTTATGGGAAGCATGGGCTACCCGACGGGGGTCTCATTTCCCGCATCTAATCTCATATTCAGAACTCACATCTTTTGGTTGTTAATCCAGAAGATCGATCTTCTTGAACTG
>PMIG01000243.1:0-1393 GCA_003157055.1 Bacteroidales bacterium
CCTCGATGCAAAAGAGAAAAAGTATATTGATGAATGCGGGCCGGCTAATTTTTACGGGATAAAGGATAATACATATATCACCCCGAAATCAGAATCTATTCTGGGCTCAATTACAAACAAGAGCCTGATTCAGCTGGCCGGTACACTGGGCATCAAAGCTGAGCGCAGACGAGTACCCGTAGAAGAGCTTGCTGAGTCTACTGAAACGGGAGCATGCGGTACCGCAGCTGTAATAACTCCCATTGCTAAAATTGTTGATCCTGCGAAAAATAAAATATACGAGTATTGCAAGAATGGGAAGCCGGGAGAGCTCACGATGAAGCTGTATAATAAGCTTGTTGGAATCCAGCTCAGTGATGTGCCTGACGAATTTGGATGGATGACAGTTGTTGAGTAAGATAAATGACAAAAGTTACAAGATAAAAGATAAGAAAACTCTGGAATTTTGCCACTGGCAATGACTGAGAAAAAATTATCCCTCCGGGAAGCGGAGGGTATGAGGTGAGTAAAAAATGAAGAAAAACGGACCGGGACAAGAAAGATCAAGACTGCGAAGTTCATACATTTCCCTTGTGGTAAGTGTTTCACTGGTTTTATTTCTTCTTGGCATACTCGGACTTGTTCTTATAAACGCAAAGGAGCTGTCAGATTATTTTCGTGAAAGCCTCTCTTTTTCAGTTATGCTCGACGATGCCGCCAAAGAGGCCGACATCAGAATGCTCCAGAAGGATCTTGATGCGAAATCGTATGTTAAATCGACAACTTATGTTTCGAAGGATGATGCGGCATCAAAAATGAAGACAGAGCTTGGTGAGGATTTTATCAGTTTTCTTGGCGATAATCCACTTCCGCCTTCCATAGATGTTTATCTCACTTCAAAATATACCAGACCTGACAGCGTCGCAAAAATTGAAAAATACATTCTCGGGTATCCTTTTGTAAAAGAAGTTTATTACCAGGAATCCCTTTTGTTTCTTATAAATGAAAATGTAAAAAAGATAAGCCTTTTTCTTCTTGTGATCAGCACTTTCCTTTTTCTGATCGCGCTTACGATCATCAACAATACTATCAGAATATCAATCTATTCAAAAAGATTCATTATAAGAACAATGCAGCTTGTAGGAGCAACAAGGTCGTTTATCAGGAAACCATTCATTCTTCAAAGCGCATTGTTTGGTTTTATTGCAGCATTAATTGCACTTACCCTTTTAATGGGGTTGCTATACCTTATTGAGAAAAAGTTCTTTCTTATGTTTACATTTGAAAATACGAACCTGCTGCTGCTTCTTGGAGCAGCCGTGATTATGACAGGCGTTTTAATTAATATAATTTCGACATATTTTTCAGTTAACAGGTATTTAAGCATTTCCGAAGACAAACTTTATTATTGATT
>PMIG01000243.1:1403-3256 GCA_003157055.1 Bacteroidales bacterium
AATATCTTCAGCTTCCGCAGAATCACACTGGCCCCGATAGTTGTACTTGCCGGATTTGTTTTTGAAATCTGGGCAATCATGAAGAAACCAAAAGAGACAGATGAGAAGTGACCTAAGGTTTGGGGTGCATAGAGTGTATAAAGTTAGTTTCTCATAACTCTAAGTACTCCAGGCACTTTAGTTCTTTCCAGGCACTTTTATTTAAAGTAACAAAATTATTTATTAGTTATATGAATTGGTTTGAAGCGATGGTCCTTGGACTGATCCAGGGACTTACTGAGTTTTTACCCGTAAGCAGTACCGGGCATCTCGAACTGGGAAAGTATCTGTTCGGCATTAATCCTGATTCAAATTTTTATTTTTCAGTTGCTGTCCATGGCGCTACCGTTCTAAGCACCATCGCCGTGCTCTGGAAAGAAATTGCCGAATTATTTAAAGGACTTTTTAAGTTCAGGATGAATGAAGAGACAAAATATGTAATTAAAATTTTTATTTCAATGATCCCGGTAGGAATAGCCGGTTTATTTCTGACTGATATTATCGATAAATATTTTACAGGGAACATGCTATCTCTTGGGATTCAATTCATCATCACAGCTGCTATCCTGCTGCTCCCTACCTTTATAAAACCGAAAGAAAGGCCAATAGGTTATCTTGATGCTTTTATAATAGGTATTGCACAGGCAATCGCAGTGGTCCCTGCAATTTCAAGATCAGGCGCCACAATTGCCACCGGAATGATCATTGGGAATAAGAAATCGGAAATTGCAAAATTTTCCTTTCTGATGGTGCTGATTCCAGTCATCGGAGTTAATCTGTTAGAGATGAAATCAGGAGCTTTTTCTGCTGAGGGGACATCTGTAATAGTAATTCTGATTGGATTCATAGCAGCATTTATTTCTGGTTACTTTGCTTGTAAATGGATGATTAACCTTGTCAAAAAGGGTAATCTTTTGTGGTTTGCAGTCTATTGTGTTCTGATCGGAGTTTTTTCTATTTTATTAGGATTGCATGTCATCTGAAAAATTATCAGTTTTAGAGGAAGGGCAGCTCCTCCTATTTGATAAACCACTTTACTGGACCTCTTTCGATCTTGTGAACAAGGTCAGGATAATGATTCGCAGCAGACTTGGAATAAGAAAAATCAAGGTGGGTCATGCAGGAACACTTGATCCTCTTGCAACCGGGCTGATGATAATATGTACCGGGAAGGCAACAAAGCGGATCAATGAGTTTAGTGAACTTGACAAGGAATATATTGCCAGACTTCATTTTGGAGAGACAACGCCTTCTTATGACCTTGAGACAGAGGTTACCGGTAAATATCCTGCCGGGCATATCACAAGCGAACTTATTGAAGAGACATTAAAAAAGTTTTTAGGCGAACAGCAGCAGGTCCCCCCGCTTCACTCTGCAAAGTTTATAGATGGCAAGAGGGCTTATGAATTTGCAAGGAAAGGAATTGAAATGGAACTTAAACCTGTAAGCATCAATTACCGGGAAATTAAACTGATATCTTTCCTGAACCCGGATGCAACAATAAGAGTTATCTGCAGCAAAGGAACATATATAAGATCTTTCGCAAGAGACCTGGGAGAGACTCTTCAGAGCGGTTGCTACCTATCAGGACTGGAAAGGATTTCAATAGGAAAGTACAACCTTTCAGAGGCCTATACTCTGGATAAATTCGATAAGTATCTTGAACAATTGCAACAAAACTGATATTTATACGTATAAAGAAATTCTATTTTTATATATAACAAAAGACGGGTTATGAAATTATCGCAGTTCAGGTACAATTTGCCGCAGGAGCTTATAGCTCTTTACCCCTCGGCAAACAGGGATGAATCGAG
>PMIG01000243.1:3338-6173 GCA_003157055.1 Bacteroidales bacterium
CTTGTCGCAGAAGTGATTGATAATACTACTTCACGAGGGAGAACCCTGAGGTTCCTTTTTGATGGCACATATGAAGAATTTAAGCAGACACTTTACGGACTCGGAGAGACCCCACTACCTAAATTCATTAACAGGAAAGTGGAACCTGAGGACAATGAGAGATACCAGACAATATTTGCAAAATATGAAGGTGCCGTTGCAGCGCCTACAGCTGGTTTGCATTTCTCCAGGGAGCTGTTGAAGAAGCTGGAGATTTTAGGCGTCAACTTTGCTGAAATAACACTGCATGTAGGACTGGGAAATTTCAGAAGTGTCGATGTGGAAGACCTTACAAAACATAAAGTTGACTCAGAAAGGATAAATATTTCCGAAGAGGCAACGGATATTGTCAACAAAGCCAAAGACAATAAATTCAGGATCTGTGCTGTTGGAACAACAGTTGTAAGAACCCTCGAGAGCTCTGTATCAACCAACGGCTACCTGAAACCATTTGATGGGTGGACGAACAAATTTATTTTCCCCCCTTATGAGTTCAAGGTGCCTGATATGATGATCAGCAATTTCCATCTTCCATATTCAACCCTTCTGATGATGGTTGCCGCTTTCGGAGGATACGACCTGGTATTTGACGCTTATAAAACGGCAGTGAAGGAGAAGTACAAATTCGGCACTTACGGAGATGCGATGCTGATTATTTAACGGCGCAAAGGCTCAAGGGAGCAACGGTGCAACGGCAAGAAATAATCCCGAGATAGCCGGATGAAAAATTCATCCGGTTTTTTTATTGTATGGAATAGCCGGTTTGTTGTCTATTTCGGACAGTAGGTCAAAAAAATTAATAGTTTTTGAATAATTTTTTTATCTTTAATCTGGTTATTAATCTCTGGTCGCATTTATGCAACCAAGTTAACCTGGAATTTGTCTTGTAAAGAGAACCAGTCCGTTTGATTTGTGAGTAACGGACATGAATATAATTGATTGATATTTCGGCTTTTAAAAAAAAAAGTTAAAGGCCGGATATATGTTTTTTTGTATAATATGAAGCGATATTAAGAAAATCACAAATACCACATAAATGAGGAGGTATATCATGAATACTTTGCAAAACAGATCATCGGGAGCTTCCGGCGGCAGACGGAACTCCCTGAAGCGGATATTACAGGTTCGCTTCAAACTTGTCTTGTGCATAGTACTATTGATTCTTGCAATAGGGAATCAGAAGATCTTTGGACAGGGAGTCGGGATAAGCGAAGTTTCGATTGTTCCCGATGGAACTTCGATTCTTGAACTCAGATCAACATTAAGAGGATTTCTGGCTCCCCGAATGACAACTGCTGCACGGTTGGCAATTGCATCACCTGCGCAGGGACTCCTTGTTTATGATACCAGTGTCAAATCATTCTGGTATTATGATTCAGGCTGGAAAGCACTCCCTTCTTCCTCTGTTGGATGGGGAACTGCAAACCAGCTTCTTGGGATGAATTCAACTGCTGATGCAAATGAATATAAAACTCTGTCCGGGTCGGTTAATATAACTATTGCTAACGCTGCCGGGAGCATAGCTCTGAACACAATACAGGACATTACCACCACCTCCTCACCTACCTTTGCCGGATTAATACTTACCTCTCCTCTCGCAGTTATTTATGGCGGAACAGGATTACAATCTGGATTATCGGGAGGCATCCCCTATTTTAGTACAAACACTACCGTAGCGTCATCTGCATTGCTGACAGCCAATGGTGTGGTCGTTGGCGGAGGTGCAGGAATTGCTCCTTATACAATTATCCCTGGGACAAACAACACTGTTCTTCGGGGAAGTACAGGTGGTGCTCCTTCATTTGGACAGATTCAAAATGGAGATATTGCAAATGGCACAATAGATCTTACAACTAAAGTGACAGGTCTTTTACCATTAAACCACGGGGGTACGAATTCGGATCTTTCAGGTAGTGTTGCAGTAGGGGATCTATTGACAGGGACAGCGATAGGCTTTTCACGGCTGGCAGATATAGCCACGGGTAATGTACTGATAAGCGGGGGAATAGGTGCAGCGCCATCATGGGGAAAAGTCGGGTTGACTTCGCATGTGAGCGGAGTACTGCCGATAGCCAATGGAGGTACGAACTCAGGAGCAGCATTAACAGGGTCATCGATCATTGTATCAGATGGAGTATCAATTATACAGGGAGCCAAGGGAACTAACACGACGGTTCTTCATGGCAACGCATCGGGACTGCCATCCTATTCGGCAGTAGACCTCGCACTTGATGTGACCAATGTATTGCCTGTAGCCAACGGAGGAACAGGATCGAATACCCAGAACTGGGTAGACTTGACTACCAACCAGACAGTAAGCGGTATCAAGACATGGAACAGCCTTGGTATCTTCAATGCAGGGATAACAGCATCAGGAGGAGTAATAAGCCTGAACAACAACTCTGCATTTGCGACGAACATCAATACGGGGAGTTCAACAGCCAATGTAACGATAGGAAGCACCGGCAATTCATTATACCTGCCGAAGTTTACCACAGCAGGCGTACTGCATAATGATGCTACAGGACTGGTTACATCAGGACCGATAACTCTTACCACAGATCTGAGCGGTATACTTCCGGTACCGAATGGAGGAACCGGAGTAGCTATGCTGAATAATCACGGATTAGTCATAGGACAGGGAATCAATCCTGTTGCAGTAACGGCAGCAGGTACTGCAGGCCAGGTGCTTCAGAGCGGAGGCTCATCAGCAGATCCATTGTATTCAACAGCGATCTATCCTTCAACAACCACAGTTAATCAGCTATTATTTTCATCATCGAACAACAATATATC
>PMIG01000015.1 GCA_003157055.1 Bacteroidales bacterium
GGATTCCTTCTTCAACAGGTTCTCATTCGGCACGGTGGAGAGCATCAGCACGGCCACTCTCAAGGCCATCAAAAAGAATAAACTCTACGTTCTTCCACAACCGGATGCAAAGCTTCTTTGGTTCATGAAGAGAATGGTACCGAATACATACCATAATATCAGTGCATTCATGTATGCACGGGGCATCATGGATAGGATACTGGGAATTTAGAGAATGTGACGGTATGAAGAATCAAACCCGTGCACAGAGAATGGGATGCAAAGAAAAATGGCAATATTAAAATATATTATCTGAGATTAACTATACAGATTTGAAGGTAACATTTGAAGAAATACGTAAATTAGAAAATAAAATTAAGTTGATTGAATTTAAGAACAAAAATGTGGATTAATAGAGAAATCTTAAAAATTTTCTGAAGCAAGTATTTTTCTATGCGACGGGAATATGGGACAAACTTTTGTTTATGAAACCACAAAAAACAAACAATCTTAAAAAAAAATTAAGGGGGGGAGAATGGAAAATAATAATAGGTTTAAAAAGCGCTTTGTCGGTGTAATTTTAGGGTGCCTGCTGATTCTTACGACAGGCACTGTTTACGCAGAGGAAGAGTTTATATTTCCTAATCCCGTAATGCCTCAACACGCAAAAATAACACCAGATAGTCAGATGTATATCGTCGGAGCTGGTCTGGCTGGATTGGCAGCAGCAGTCTATGCCATTCAGGATGCTAATTTTAATCCCCAAAATATCCATATCATTGATGAGAAGTCATATAAAGGCGGTGCATTGTATTCAGAAGGCGGTGCAAAAGGCAAAGTTTACTCTACACCGGGGGCACGGCTCCTGGATGAAATAGCGCATAATCATTTCAGATGGAACTTCCTGAAAAGAATTCCAAACATGGCGGAACAGGACGCAATGGAGAAACTCGGCAATAGCCCGGAAAAATTGCAATCTTTTAATAAATTCAAGAAGACCATCTCTGATGACATGGAAGATTATTTCAAAACCCATCACCTTGACGGTAAAGTCAGGCTCATTGACAAAAACAAGAAGGTAATAGACGCCCATAAATTCGGACTCACGGGAGGAGATCTGTGGGCTGCTGCCAAATTTCTGTATTTCACACCTGAGAGGAAAATCCAGGATAAGCGTGTAGATGAAGTATTGCCCCCTCATTTCTTCAAGACTAATTTCTGGGCTATGTTTCAGGGAGTATTTGCATTCCAGCAGTGGCATAGTGCCATTGAGTGCCAGAGGTATATGTTGCGCTTTTTTGCCAGTATTAGTACGATTACATCATTGCATACCGAAATGAACCCACCGTATGACAGTTATAATGCCTGGGTAGTTCCAACCGTTAGATATCTCAAGAGCTTGGGGGTTGATTTTGTTATGGGAACCCGGGTGGTGGATGTCGATTTCAGACCGACCACTGATGAAAAGACCATTACCAGGCTGCATTGCCTCCAGCAGGGCGTAGTCAAAGACATTCCGATCAGACGGAATGATTTCACTTTTATATCTATCGGCTCGAAAGTATCTGACGTAAAAATCGGATCCATGCATAAAGCTCCCGTTACTGTCCAGGTTGATCATCCGGAAGATGGCGCGTTCCTCTTATGGCAGAAAATGGCGGTAAAACAGCCTGAGCTGGGTAACCCGTTGAAATTTACCGCGAGCCCGGACCATTCCGAGTTTGTCATCTGGAGTTGCACGACCAAGGGTAAGGTCTGGGATAGGCTTGTTCTGAACTTGACCGGCAACAAGCGTATGGGGGAGCAGCATGAAATCGTTTTCCCGGATTCCCCCTGGCGAAATATTTTCCATGTGCCGTGGCAACCCTTTGTACCGAATCAGACTCCGGACACAACCATTATCATGGGAATGTGTGAGCATTGCGGAAACAAAGGAGAGTTTGTCAAGAAACCCATGTGGGCATGTACCGGTGAGGAGATCCTGACCGAATTCTCCAAGGCGTTCGGCTGGGAGAAAGAATTGCCGGAAATAATAAATAATTCCGAAATGACGGTATACTATGAGCCATATGTTACCAGCATGTTCCTTCCAAGGAATTTGTTTGACAGACCAAAGGTTGTACCGAACAAATCCACAAACCTGGCCTTTATTGGTGAGTATACCGAAATGCCTGAGGATACGGTATTTATGGTTTCCTACTCAACCAAGTCAGCGCAGTTGGCTGTACATCAGCTGTTTGATATAACCAATATTCCTATTACTCCGCCGGTCGCGCATAATCAGTGGAATCCTTATTGGTTTTATAGGGGACTAAAAGCAGTAATGATAGGCAGCGAGTAAATATTACCATGCTGGTACAACAGAAAAATTTCACGATATTTTCTGTTGTACTACTCTTTAGGCGAGTGCACTTAAATGAACATTTCGTATTATAAGTAATTGTAATTATTGATGAAATAATCTAGCTGCTGTGTTCCTCAACCAATTCTTATGTCGGAACACAAACCAGCGGGAAGTACTGCCCAAAGGGTATGAATTAATTGATATAAAACTTTTCATTGTTCGTTTTGCTGGTAATTCCACCAACAAGCCGGACCGTCTCTGGTAGTTGTATTATGGCAGGAAGAAATGGAATAAAGGATATTTTTCGAACTCTCTGTTGCAGGAATTTTAGGCTCTTTTTTATCGGGCAGGGCATATCGCTTACCGGAACCTGGATGCAGAGAATCGCCCTTCCCTGGTTAGTGTATCAGCAGAGCGGATCGACATTAATGCTGGGACTGGTTGCCTTTTCCGGACTTGCCCCGTCTTTCATCATGACCCCGTTAGCCGGGGTACTCATCGATCGATGGAATCGCTATCATATAGTGATGGTCACACAGATTCTCAGCCTTATTCAGGCCCTGATGCTGGCATATTGTTGTTTTACGGGAAATATATCCGTGGGTATGATAATCCTCCTCAATGTATTTCTCGGCGTCATTAACGCTTTCGAAATGCCGGCTCGCCAGGCCTTTCTGCTGGAACTTATTGACGACAAAACTGATTATTGCAACGCTCTAGCCGTCAATTCCACAATTGTCAATGGCGCGAGATTGATCGGCCCTTCTATTGCCGGGATAATTATTACCTACGGTGGAGAGGCGCTCTGCTTCTTAATCAACGGGATGAGTTATATTGCTGTGATCATATCGCTTGTCATGATGAAAACCCTGCCCATAAACGAAAAAATTAAAAATAGCGGATTATTCCATGAGATGAAGGAAGGATTCGCGTATGCTTTTGGATTCCAACCTGTTAGAAATGTATTGCTTCTGTATGGCGTGGTCTGCTTATCAGGATGGCCTTGTACTGTCCTCATGCCGGTAGTTGCCAGGGATCTGTTGCATGGCGGTGCCAGTACTTTTTCACTGCTTATGATGGCATCCGGAGC
>PMIG01000283.1 GCA_003157055.1 Bacteroidales bacterium
CTTTTCTGTGATTGTCTTGAACATCTTCTCACAGATCTCCCTGCTCCTTGGATCGAGTTCTTCAAAAGCTTCATTAGCGTGCCTTGACATAGCATCGCTCATTGTTCCGACAGCATCATAATCGGTAAAACCCAATGGCCGTGCGGGTTCGTCAAGCTCCTGCCAGTAGGTCCATGTTCTCATCAGGGCATGCTGAAGAACAGGAAGCTGATCGGTACTGTCACCTATATCATCGAGAATAGTTTCAACAAGTGCCGGGTCAATTGAAGCTCCGGCATATTTTATCGGGCCTTCGATCGCCTGCCTGTAATTTTCCCGGTCCATATGAGGAACGAGGTAGTTGCTNNAATAAAATCGGAACGCATTGTAATAATGGTATAAATTGCTGATCCGGGATGATTTACAGCCTTTACCAGCTTATCGACAAATTCGGCTGCATGGGTTCCCTTTGGCCCGCCATCGGCGAGAGTACTGTAACGGAAGAGTTCTTCGAACTGATCAATGACTATCAGCATTTTTTCATTTCCCCTGATGAGGAATTTACTGAGTGCAGAGGTAATTCCGTCCTGGTTCAGGTGCATTTCCAGAAGGATATTGTCAATTCCGGCCTTAGGCAGTCCGCTTTCAATGACGTTTTCGGCTATCGCCTCTCCAAGGTTTCCAAAAGGGTCATTCCCCGGTCTGAACATTATCATCTTCCATGCTGTAGAATCCTTTGATCCCATTTCGCGGATCTTCGGCAGTACCCCGCAATAGATAAGTGATGATTTACCGGTGCCTGAAGCGCCGATAACCGTTATGAACTGATTCCGGAGAAGCTTTCCCATAACCTCACGGCTCTCCATCTCACGCCCGAAGAAGAGGTCGCTTTCTTCGGGTGCAAATGGCCTCAGCCCTGGAAAAGGATTGAAACGGAAGGTTTCTTTTGTAGATCCCATAGTCAGAATTATAATAGCTTACTATATTTTTATACCTATAACAAGGATATCATCAACCTGGTCATTATCACCCTTCCACTCAAGCAACTTTGTCCTCAGGAATTCCTGCTGAGCGTCCATAGGCTGGTCATGGATTTCCAGGAGAAACTCTTCTAATTTTTTGTATCTCAGCTTTTTATTGTCAGGTCCGCCGAACTGATCAGCATAACCATCAGAGAAAAGGTAATAGCAATCTCCGGGAAATATATCGATTTCATTATTTACAAATAGCTGAGGTTTGGTCCCTTCAAATGCACCAATCGGAAACCTGTCGCCCTTATATTTTATAAGTTCGTTATTCCTGATGAGATAGAGAGGATTGTTGGCACCAGCGAATTCAGCTTTCCCCGATTTAAAGTCAAAGACGCAAAGTGACATATCCATGCCATCTTTTATAGAGTCATCCATTTTGTTTTCATTGAGTGTTGAAATGACTCCCTTGTTAAGCTCATCCAGGATTTTACCTGCCGACCTTGCTTTCTTATCGGTCACGGCATAATTAAGCTGGTTGAATCCCACGATCGACATGAACGCTCCAGGCACGCCATGTCCGGTGCAGTCGACGGCAGCAATCATGAAGTAGTCGCCCGCTTCATGCACCCAGTAGAAATCGCCGCTGACAATATCCTTGGGCATGTATAGGATAAAATAATGCTTGAGATGCTTTTCTATGAAATTGAATGAAGGAAGTATTGCGTTCTGAATCCGGCGCGCATAATATATGCTGTCCATGATATGCTTCTTCTGCTCCTCTATCTCTTCCTTCTGCTTTTCAATTTTTATCGTCCGGTCTTTGACTTTTTGCTCAAGTTCATAATAATAGCTCTCGAGCTGGGCGATCATCATATTGAATTTGTCTGAAAGCTTTGTGATTTCATTGTTGCCTGAGACCTCAGCTCTTTCCCTGAGGTTCCCGTCAGTAATTCTGTCCACGTTCTCCACAAGCTTTCTTATCGGCAGTGTTATTGCACGTATCTTCCTATAGATCAGGAATGCCACAACCAGCATTGTTATACCGAACATCAGGATGAAGCGTAAAGCCTCATCCCTGAAGAGCGCTTTCTGAGCCGTAACATCTGAAATGATCCTGATCACCGAACCCTTGTACAGGTTGGATGCAGATCTCTCGACATAGATGTACTGGTACTGATACCATGATTTTCCCTTTTGCTCTATAACCGTAGTGTCGCGGTTATTGAAGGCAGAAAGGAGGAGGGAATCATGTCCCTGTACTTCCATGACGTCCTTGTTCATGCTGAAAGGATGATCGGCCATCAGGAACAATTCGACATCGATTATCCCCTTTGACTCATTCTTGAGCTGATTTTTGGTATCCTCAATTATCTTAACAATTTCATCAGCTTTCCTGGAATAGACTCCCAGCTCGATAATGTATTTCCGGTCCCGGGTAGGCTGATAAGTATACTTTTTTGGTCTCTTGGTACTTGCTTCTATTGCAAAAAGCTCGTTAACATAATCTTTTGTGCGGAAAATATCAAGCAGGTAATTCTGGAATTTTTCTCCGAAACTATACAGGTTGACTCCGAAATCCTGTTTGAAAGTTGTATTTATCACTACGCCGTCTCTTCTTATCACATATATATCCTCGTTTTTGGGATCCATTCCTATTTTATTGGCTATTCCCCGGAGGTCAAGCTTATCAATATTATCCGTATTTGCAAAATATTTGTCTACCAGAAGGTTGCTCATAGTTTTTAGCCTGATATCGAGTTCCTCCTCGATCAGGTTGAATGTTATATCCTGGAACTTAAGGATATTCGTAACTTCGTTTGAAAGAAGCTGATTTTTTTCATCAGAACGGGTTATCAGTATTGAGCGGGTCTGCTCGAAATTAATGAATGCAAAAACAAGCAGGAAAACTAATGTGGGAATAGTTACATTAAAAATGAGCTGCTTAAATATGGTTGTTGTTCTGCCTGATGCCATGTCAGATTGGTTTAGTGCTCAATAATTCCAATATAGTTAAGAATGATTGAAGAATGTTCCGGATACTGGTAATAAAAATCCTCCACTGCAGTTAATGGCAGTAAATAGAAACCTTCATCACTCTTTATTTGTGTTATATTTTCGTTTGTTTCAGACTGATTGTTGATTAGGATCGCTTCGCTTCCTGCAGAAAGGCTCCACAGGATAAATCCTGCTGAAGGAAATGCATTTCTTTCCGGCATTTTCAGGTATTTCAGTGAATTTGCAAGGAACAGAAGATAATCTTCATCGGCTCCTGTAAAAATTGATGAAAGGAATCTGACTTTCTCATAAAGCATCTCTTCCGCAGCCATTTCGTTGTTAATAAACATATCGATCCGATTTTTCAGTCTGGCATCGATCCTGCCTGAAACAGAGCTGTAAATATCGCTTCCCGACCTGGCGATTAATTTTGCAGATTCCTCCTGCAGTATCGGTTCAGGACTGAATAGAAGCGCAATTACTGATTGAGAGAGGGTCTCATTATCAATGGTAGTTATATTCCTGAGGGCACAAGCCCGTATCCATATTCCAAGAAGATTATAATCACGATTAAGGATGTCTTCGATGAGTTTGGGATAATCGGGTATCTCTCCCGGGTAGAACTGGTAGAGGTTCTTTACCTTGGCCTCATTGGGTATGGCATCAAGCAAGGGAATGATTTTCGGTTTTATCGATTCATCAATAACGATATCGATCATCTCAAGCGCATAATTTACGCTTTCAACAGTATTGCTCGCAAGATTTTCCTTTATCCTTGATATTGATCCTG
>PMIG01000211.1 GCA_003157055.1 Bacteroidales bacterium
GGCAAATGAGCTCAATATGTCAAAGATATATGATGCTTCACTATATGATAAGATCAAACAGAATTTCGACAACAAGGACGAGCTGGTAAAGATTCTTACCGGAGCATTCAATGATACCTATAATTATCTGGCTGACAATGACCAGCAACCTCTGGCACTTCTTGTCGTAGGCGGCGCCTGGGTTGAGGGGATGTTCCTTACGACACATGTCTCTGCTGCTGCATATCAGGTAGCCGGGATATCCAAAAACCTTCTGGAACAGAAAAAATCGTTCGAATTATTTTTAGAGATCACCAAACCATATGAAAATGATCCTATAGTAAGCGATTTTGTCAAGGCTCTTGACCCGGTTAAGAAAGTTTATGACGGACTGGGAACAAGCTTGACCGAACAGAATATTAAGGATATAACCAAAGCTATTGAAGAAGTAAGGGGACAAATTATCAAGTAACTGATATTTAAATATATGACCGCAAAGTGTATCCTTTGCGGTCTTTTTTTTATTCCTGAGATATCTGTATGAGAGAGTCTGTTCTGTTAGCGCTGATTCATATTTTTGCCATTGTTTCTACCATTAGCCCGGTAGGGATAACGTCAAGGGGCAAGAAGATCCTCCGTAGCTACCTCAGGCGTTATCTAAACAGGGAGCTTGAAGAGGAGTACTATGCGCTGTTTGAAAATAACCTGGAGTTTTATTCAAATGAGCTCAAAAGTGTGAATAAGGCCGAGCTGTCTGATGAGGATTCGCTGATATCATTCCAGATAACAAATATATGCCGACAGATAAAAAAGGGGCTCTTCCTGGAAGAGAGGATGATAGTTTTCCTCCAGCTCATTGAATTTGCTTTCGAGGACGGGCTTATCTCAGACCAGGAGAAGACAATTATTGATATTGTTGCCAGAACCTTCAATATATCAAAAAAAGAGTATGATAATGCTTCTGCCTTCATGATCGGCAGAACGTTTGATGAGGTATCTCCGGAATGCGTTCTTATTATCGAGAGCGACAATCCGGAACTCTCAGGTTCAGCCACCTTCAAGAATTATGAACAATGGCGTCATTTAAGGTTAAAGGGGTTCAGGGGGCAACTGATAATCCTCCATATTGAAAGTACCGGAACCCTTCTTCTTACATATGATGGTCCTCTGGCCCTAAACTTTAAAGGGAGAGATATAATTGCATGCAGGCCCTACCTGCTTGAACGAGGAGTAAACATAAAAGGGCAGGGCATAGAACCTATCTATTATTCAAAGATTTACAAAAAGTTTGTTTCCAGAAATTTTCCTGAAAAGATCGTTTTTGAAGGACATGATATTGAATACATTTTCAAAAACTCAGATAATGGGGTCCGCAAAATGAACTTCCATGTCGAATCGGGAAACCTTATCGGAATAATGGGAGGGAGCGGCGTTGGAAAATCAACAATGCTTAATCTTCTCCATGGAAAGATCAAGCCAACAAGTGGTAACATCTATCTTAACGGATACGATCTTAATTCAGAAATTGAGGAGCTGAAGGGAATTATCGGATATGTTCCACAGGATGATATGCTGATCGAAGAACTTACCGTATACCAGAATCTCTATTATAATGCCCGCCTTTGTTTTGGCGATTACACCGAGGAACAGCTGGCCGAGTGTGTCGACAAAATTCTGATTGACCTTGATTTGTATGATATAAGGGACCTTCAGGTTGGAGATATTCTTAATAAAAAGGTAAGCGGTGGCCAGCGCAAACGGCTCAACATAGGTCTGGAGCTGATGCGTGAGCCTGTAGTCCTGTTTGTTGATGAACCCACATCAGGTTTATCATCTTTTGATTCTGAAATGGTTATGAGCCTTTTGAGGAACCAGTCTTTAAGCGGCAAGCTTGTATTTTCAATCATTCATCAGCCTTCGTCGGATATACTGAAGATGTTTGACAAGATTTGGATTCTTGACAAGGGCGGCTATATGATCTATGACGGGGATCCCGTTGAGGCTCTGGTTTATTTCAAGACAGAAACGTCGCAGGCCAATGCGGCTGAAAGCGAGTGCCCCAGCTGCGGAAATATAGAAACCGATAATATCCTTCATATCGTTGAGGTAAAGGTAATTGATAATGACGGATTGCCAGGAAAAGAAAGACAGGTAAGCCCGAAGGAATGGTACGATAAATACAAGAAGAAAATGATGCCGAACCTTGAGAAGAAGCCCTCAAGGATGCCAATCACGCCGGGTAATTTCAGAGTTCCCCGAAAGTTAGACCAGATAAAAACATTTATCAAACGGAACCTGATAAGGAAGTTTGCAGACAGGCAATATATGGTAATTAACCTGATCGAAGCGCCATTGCTTGCATTAATCCTGGGATTCATTTCAAAGTACAGCGAAAACGGCGTCTATATTTTTTCGGCAAATAAAAGCTATCCCATCTTCCTCTTTATGGCGATAATTGTAGCTCTTTTTATCGGGCTGACAGTAAGTTCTGAAGAGATATTCAGAGACAGGAAAATTCTTGAGCGTGAAAAATTTCTTGACCTCAGCTGGTTGAGCTACCTGTTATCAAAGATCACATTCCTTTTCACCATTTCGGCAATACAGACACTTTCATTTGTCATAGTGGCTGACCTGATCCTTGGGGTTCATGGAATGCTCATTCAACAATGGCTCATTCTTTTTACTACAGCTTGTTTCGGAAACCTTCTTGGACTGAACATTTCAGCAGGTATGAGAACGGCTATAAGCATATATATACTTATCCCGCTTATACTGGTGCCCCAGCTTCTCCTTGGCGGTGCTATGATAAAATTTGATGACCTTCATAAATCTCTGACTCGTAGAATTTATGTTCCTGTTATTGGAGATATTATGGCAACCAGATGGGCATATGAAGCCATCAGCGTTGAAGAGTTCAGGAATAACAAGTTTGAAAAGCCGTTTTTCAGATCCGAGATGGAAATGAGCCAGTACGACTGGTATTCTTATTTTCTTATTCCGTTACTGAAGGCAAAAACAGATGCCTGCAGAAAAAGTTCCCTGATGCCGATTGAAATGCAGGAAGCTGTAAACAACCTGGATGAGGTCAGGTACCATATCACTGACCTGAGCGCAATTGCAGGCATAGTGCCTGGAAAATGGACAGACAACCTTGAATATTCCCGCTTTGACAATATTACAGGCGATAACGCTAAAACTTTTCTTGATTCACTGAAATCAATCTTCAGGGGAAGATATAAACTCGCTTCGGCAACTCATGATCTGGTTTACAATGCCATGAAGGACAAAACGGGTGCGGATAAGTTTTTTCGAATGAAGGAGAATAATCTTAATGAAAGCCTGGAGGACCTCGTTCTTAACAGGATGACAACCTCAAAGATTTATGATACCGGGAAGAAAATTATTCAGAAAGCTGATCCGGTCTTCATGGCTCCGGGGTCAAAATTCGGACGCGCACATTTCTTTGCTCCCTTTAAACTTCTTGGGAATCTGAAGATTTCCACACTTATATTTAATTTGGCAGCGATTTGGATTATGATCGCCGGCCTTTTCATAACATTGTACTATAATGTTCTGAAACGATTCATTATGTGGCTCGAGAGTCTCAAACTGCCAATAACAAGAAAATTCGGCAGGGATATGCTCCAGCTATAATACCTGATTAATATATTTACTTTACAAATGAGTAAGGTACAACCTAAAAAAAACCTTGGTCAGCATTTCCTGAAAGACAAAACCATTGCTGAAAAGATTACCGGTACACTTACAGGCAACGGTTACAGCACGGTACTCGAAATCGGGTCGGGAACAGGTATTCTGACTGAGATTCTGGTCAGAAGAAAATTCCATGACTTCAGGGTTATAGAGATAGACAATGAATCGGTTCATTTTCTGAAAGAGAAATTCAGAGAAGGTATTGAAATAATCCGCGGCGATTTTCTCGAGATGGACATCGATTCGTGTTTCAGTGAGAAGCTGGCGGTTATCGGGAACTTCCCGTACAATATTTCCAGCCAGATCCTCTTTAAAGTTCTTAAACACAAGGATAAGATCACTGAGATTTGCGGTATGCTTCAGAAAGAGGTAGCTGAAAGGATATGTGCCTCACCCGGATCGAAAACATATGGGATACTCAGCGTGCTACTCCAGGCTTTTTATTCTGCTGAATATCTTTTTACTGTTAACGAAACGGTATTTATTCCGCCTCCAAAAGTAAAATCAGGTGTTATCAGGCTCACCAGGAATAAGAGAACTGATCTTGGGTGCGATGAAGCACTATTTAAAAGGGTTGTCAAAGCCTGCTTCAACCAGAGAAGGAAAACACTCAGAAATTCAGTAAGATCTGCTTTTACACTTAAGCGGGAAGATTATCCGGATTTTGGATTAAGACCCGAACAGCTTTCTGTGGAAGGCTTTGTCAGACTAACAAACTGGATAAGCGAGAATATGATCTATCCGAATGAGTAGCCGATAGCCTCGACGGGATCCATTTTTGCAGCCGACCAGGCCGGCGCATAACCTGCAATTATGCCAATTACCCCTGAAATTACAATTGCCATTATTATATTGCCAGTGGTCAGGTACATATTCAGATCGTAAAGGTAGTTGATAAACAAGGTTCCGATAAAAACCAGAATTAAACCAACCACTCCACCGATGATAGACAGCAGTACGGACTCTGTCAGAAACTGCATAAGAATGAAAGAGCGTTTTGCCCCCAGTGCTTTCTGAATGCCTATCTGGTTTGTTCTTTCCCTCACAGAGACGAACATGATGTTTGCGATGCCGAAGCCTCCGACAATTATTGCAAGTCCGCTTATGAACCAGCCAGCCAGATTAATTCCTGCAAATACCGAATTAAATCCTTGTGTGATCATGCTTGCCTGATTGACCGAAAAAGTAGATACCGCTTCAGGCTGGAGCCTCCTGGAAGCCCGGAGTATCATTGTTGTTTCATCACTCAGATCGCTTATATTGACACCAGGTTTTGCCTTTATCATCAGCTGTGATTCAACAAACCTGTTACGGAAATTTATGAACGTTTTGCCAAAATTCACAGGGATTATGGTAATCTCATCCATCCCTGAATCGGCTATCCCTCCCTTGCCTTCTTTTTTGATTACTCCGATGACGGTAGTTTTAAACCCTGCGATTATAATCTCCTTGCCAACAGGGTCGGCTTCAGCAAAAAGGTTCTTTGCTACCTCTGACCCTATAATTGCGACATTCTTTCCCGAAGTTGCTTCAAACTGTGAAAAATATCTGCCCTTCTCTATTTCGAACGTTCTTATATCTTTAAACTCCGGAGTAGTGGCTGCAACTTCCGCATCAGGGGCAACGTTTTTTTTGTATTTAACAGGTTCATTCTGATATACGGTAAGGCAAGCAGATTCGCTTTTTGTCGATTTTCTGAGAATTGCATTATAGTCATCCATTGCTATTGGAGGCCATTTAATCATATCCCACCATGCCAGGTTGGGGTTATTGAATGACCACGGCCATTTCTCAACATAGACCACGTTATCGCCCATCGAAGCTATAGTGTCGTGAACAGATTTTTCCATCCAGTCGAGAACAGTAAAAACTGAGATTATTGAAACAATCCCTATTGTTATACCGAAAAGTGAAAGGAAAGTCCTGAACTTATTAACCATTATGGAGCTAATCGCAAACAGAAATCCCTCCTTGAATAGTCTGAAAAACATTTTCCCCTTGTTTTGATATTTGAAGATCAAAGATAAGAAAAATCATATGTTACTGCTGTGAATTTTTTTTAATTGCTGAATTCATAGCAATCATAATATTATTTTGTTGAGGGTAATAAAAAAATAAATATTTTTAACCGCCGTTTGGAACGTAGGCCCGCAATCATAATTATCTGGTAATGAGTGAGAAAAGAATTAGCAGCGCTTTAATTTCTGTATTTTACAAGGATGGTCTCGATGATATAGTCAGAACTCTGTCTGGGTTGAATATAAAGATATACTCAACAGGAGGGACATACTCTTTTATAAGGGATATTGGAATTGATGCGGAAAAAGTTGAAGATTTCACTGGCTACCCTTCGATTCTTGGAGGAAGGGTAAAAACGCTGCATCCTTCAGTTTTTGGAGGGATACTTGCCCGAAGGGAGAACAAGGAGGACTTGGAGCAGATGGCAAAATATAAGATCCCTGAAATTGATCTGGTCATTGTCGATCTCTATCCGTTCGAAGATACTCTGAAAACTTCAGACAGGGAAGAAGAGATAATTGAGAAGATCGATATCGGTGGCATTTCCCTGATAAGGGCAGCTGCAAAAAACTACAATGATGTTCTTATAATCTCAGGAAGAGAACAGTACCCACGTTTACTCACTCTGCTTAATGAAAAGAGAGGCACCAGTTCCCTTTCGGACCGTCGTTTTTATGCAGCTGAGGCATTTAAAACTTCTTCAAATTACGACACTGCAATTTTCAGTTATTTCAACCGTGAGGCAGGCATTCCGGTATTCAGGGAAAGCATTAATTCTTCTTATCCTCTCCGTTATGGTGAGAATCCTCATCAGAAAGGGATTTTCTTCGGAGATCCTGATCAGCTTTTTGATAAACTTCACGGCAAGGAGATATCACATAATAATTTTCTCGATATAGAAGCTGCTCTTAACCTGATTGACGAATTCCAGGAGACAACTGTTATCATTATCAAGCATAATAATGCCTGCGGTGTCGCATCCAGAAATGATATTACCGAGGCATGGAAAACAGCACTTGCCTGCGATCCGGTCTCAGCTTATGG
>PMIG01000111.1 GCA_003157055.1 Bacteroidales bacterium
ATATTTATCCATCGTTTTATTATAGAGTGAAGTTGAAAGCCTCGGCGTATCATGAGTGGCTGCTACATTCATCATTGCGTCAAGGTTGTTTTCGTTTATCCCTTTGTCGATTCTTTTTATTTCGCTTACAAAACCAGTCGGCGTCAGGACCGGCTCTGCCTGGCCGAAAAATCCTCTTGCCACCCTGTACCACCTGTAGTTCATTATTGCATCAAACTGGTCGCCGGCAAGATATACTGCCGGATCAAGAAACTTGTCGGGCCACTGAAGCCACCATATTTCACCAACAAGGTAAGCATCGGGGTTCACTGATTTGACAACTTTCCTGTATTCACGCCAGAAGCCCATTGGTATCTCGCCTGCAACGTCGAGCCTGAAACCATCAACACCGTCGGAAGGATTTCCGTCTTTGTTCGGATCAAGCCACCGCTTTGAAACATCAAAGATATGCTGCTTCAGAGTCTCGGAATGGAAGTTCCCCTCAAAGGGCATCACCTTATTATCGGGAGGCATAATGTCTTTTTTAAATACGGGCATCCATGGATTGTTTCCTCCCCAACCCTGATAGCTTAATTCATCGGCAGGTGTTGAAGGATCGTCAAACTGATTGATAGTGTACCAGTCGGCATAGGGAGAGTTTTTCCCGTTTTTCCTTATATCGTTAAGCGCCCAGAAATCGCGTCCTGTATGATTCCAGGAATAATCCATAATTACCCTTATGCCTCTTTTATGACACTCATCAATAACTTTCAGAAAAAGCTTGTCAGCTGCAGTCCATTTCCATGTTGAAGGATCCGCAGGATTCTCGGAATTCATGATAGCCACATCGCCTTTTGGATCGGGACCGAAATTCCGGTCTATATGTGCGTAATTTCGTGCGTCGTATTTATGAAGCGAAGGGGAATCGTTGAGCGGATTAAAATATATGGCATTAATGCCGAGAGCACTCAGATAATTAAGCTCATCGAGAACTCCCTGCAGATCACCGCCATATCTCCGTGCCTGGATCTTTGAGTAGAAACCATTGGCTTTGACACTGTCGAGCCATGGTTCGTGTGCATACCAATCGTGGCCCCATGGAGTGATCTTCCAGTTTGAGGGCAGCTGGCCGGGAAATGATCCCTTCATATCGGCAGGGGTCGGATCGTTGGTTGTGTCGCCGTTCCTGAACCGCTCTACAAATATCTGGTACCAGATTGCTTCTTTTGACCATTTTGGAACAGACGAAAGAGATTTGTCATTAGCTTTTTGAGTGCATCCTTGAGTAAGAAGCATCATTACAGATAAAAGCAAAAAAACATACCTGAGTGATTTCATCGATATAACTTAATTTATTATGATGTTCTTCCTTTGTGATCTTCGTGCGTACTTTGTGCTCTTTGTGGTAAAAAAGATTTAACCACAAAGGACACAAAGGATAACACAAAGGAACACTAAGGGAGTCACCCCAATCCGCCAGCTGGCGGATTGCCAGGGGCCCTATTTTATAAAAACCTTATATCCCCACGGATTAAGTGTAAGTTTTACACTTAATGGAATGGTTGTCTTTTCGCCGGTAAAGAATTCGGTGTATTCTCCATCAAGACCTTTAAGATCGGGCATGAATGAGACATTCTTTTTGGTCAGATTAAGAAAAACAATGACCCTGTTTCCTCCCTTCTCTCTCGAATATGCGAACACTTTATTATCCCTGTTTGTATTGATCTTTACCATTGGGCCTCCGAAATCGCCGTTCCAGAGTGCTTCATTTCCTTTCTTCAGCCTGATAAGGCTCTGATAGAAACCTGTAAGATCACAGCTATCCCATTTAATAGGATCCCTGACAAAGAATTTCAATCTCTTGTTCAGGCAATCTTCCTGTCCGCTGTAGATTAGAGGCACAGCCTGATCGGTAAAGATTAGCGTAGCAGCCATTTTCTGCGCATCTCCCATAAGTGAGTCTATTGTTCCTGCCCAAGAGTTTTCGTCGTGGTTGGTAAGGAATTGCAGGCGATATGCATTGTTGGGATATTTGGCCCATTCTTTCTTAAAATACTTTGCAATGGCATTGGCGCTGTCCTTGCCCTGGGCTACGCTGTTCATCAGGTGATGAAGCTCCCATGCATAATTCATGTCGAATCCCTTCTCGAGAAAATTATAAGGTTCTTCTATTTCAGCCAGCATAAGAACAGGCCTGATCGTGTTAAGTTCTGTTCTCGCCCTTTCCCAGAACTCCTTTGGAGTGTTATGCGGATGATCTACCCGGAAGCCGTCAACACCCATCTTTACCCAGAACGACATTGCACTGATCATATAATCCTGAAGTCCTTTCTTCGACCAGTCGAGCTGAATAACGTCTGTCCAGTCCGTTCCGAGGGGAGGCGTGAATTTGCCTGTTGAATCCTTCTGGTAAAACTCGGGATGTTCTGCTGCCAGAGGGTTATCCCATGAAGTATGATTCGGAACCCAGTCGAGCATTACATACATTCCCATGTTATGAGCTTTGTTCAAAACTTCCTTAAAATCGTCTAGAGTCCCGAATTCAGGATTGACATCCATATAATCCTTCACTGAATAATAGCTGCCAAGTGCTTCTTTCCTGTTTAAGACACCAATAGGATTGATTGGCATGAACCATAATACATCGACACCAAGGGCTTTCAGCCTGGGTAGATGCTCCTCAAATGCTTTTAATGTTCCCTCAGGAGTATATTGCCTTACATTCACCTCGTACATTACGATGTTTTTTGACCATTCGGGATGGACAACCTCCGATACGAGAGGCTTGATCTCTTTCTTTTTACTGAAGAGAGTGCATCCTGCTATAAAGATCGTTACAGCCAGGAACAGGGTTAACAGACTAACGGGCAGCTTTTCCATGGTTTCAGGGTTGAGTTTATTATTTTTCGATCGTTATGGTTTCTTTGCCGGAAGCAGGTATGCGGTAATTCTTTGAATATACCATAATCTGCAATGTCTTATCTGAAATATTCCGGACGGTAATCTCTTTATGGGTCACTTTTACTTCAAAGAGTATACCTCTGAACCTGGCATGGAAAGAATATGATTTCCACAGATCAGGTATCATCGGGTGTATCTTCACCTTACTGTCGAGTATACGCATGCCACCGAACCCTTCGACAATTGCAAGCCAGGTTCCTGCCATACTTGTTATATGAAGGCCATCTCCGACTTCATTGTTGTAATCATCAAGATCAAGACGCGCTGTCCTCAGGTAGAGCTCATATGCTCTGGCAGTATTACCGATACGAGAGGCTATGATTGAATGAATGCAGGCCGATAACGATGATTCATGAACAGTCATGGGTTCATAGAAATCGAAATTCCTTTTAATTGTTTCAAGGTCGAACCTGTCTTCAAACAGATAGAGCCCCTGCAGTACGTCAGCCTGTTTAATGAAACACGAGCGGAGTATCCTGTCCCATGACCAGTGCTGGTTAATAGGACGCTCTTCAGCCGGAATTTTATCGGCAGCCATGAGCTCTTTATCTAGGAACCCATCCTGCTGAAGGAATACTTTGCGATCGCTGTCAAAAGGGAGGTACATTTTACCAATGACCTTCTGCCATTCTGCTGTCTCCTTCTCAAAATCCAAACCTGTTTTAACGCTAATCTCATGAAATCGCGGAGGGTTATCTATTTTAAGCTGTTCCAGACAGCTAAGTGTATACGTTAATGTCCATACGGCAAGTGTGTTTGTGTACCAGTTATTAGAGACATTATTTTCATACTCATTGGGACCGGTGACACCGAGTATCACGTATTTTTTTCTGTAATCGGACCAGGATGCTCTCTGGTTCCAGAACCGCGAAATGCCTATCAGCACCTCCAGTCCGTAATCGGCCAAATAATCGATATCGCCAGTATGCCTAATATAATTGTAAATAGCAAAAGCAATTGCGCCGTTACGATGAATCTCCTCAAAAGTGATTTCCCACTCATTATGGCACTCTTCTCCGTTCATGGTTACCATGGGGTAAAGTGCAGCTCCATTTCTGAATCCAAGTTTCGCGGCGTTTTTAATGCTGGCATCTAAATGCTTGTACCTGTAGAGTAGAAGGTTCCTTGCTACTTTCTGATCTGCTGTTTTCAGAAAGAATGGGAGAGCAAAGGCTTCGGTATCCCAGTAGGTGCTTCCGCCGTACTTTTCACCGGTAAATCCCTTTGGTCCGATATTGAGTCTTTCATCCTTCCCGGTATAGGTCTGGTTAAGCTGAAAGATATTGAATCTTATTGCCTGCTGTGCTGCGAGGTCGCCTTCTATCACAACATCTGAATATGCCCATATCTTTCTCCATTCTGCCCTGTGGTCGGCAAAGAGCTTGTCGAATCCCTTGGCAACGGCTTCTCTCAGCCGTTTTTTGATATCGCTCATAAGTGCATCCTTCGCATTATTCAGCGAAGAGAGCACGCAAACGTACTTGTCCATTATCAGTTCATCGCCTGAATTTATCAAGGTGCGATATGTGCTGGCAACATATTTTTCACGATTGATTACCAATGGTTTTACTATAACAACTTTCCCGTTCCTGGTCAGGGTGCAGGACATCCCGGTTGCGACATGAAAGTCTGTTTTCATTGTCCTCGAAATGATGATCCCAGTACCTGCGGAGGAAGCTCTTTCTAATTCAGTCCAGAATTTCTTCCCGTAGTTTGCATCTTCATTCCTGACATCGGAATCAATGTAGGAATTGAACTCAATTGTCCCGTCAAGATCAACGGACTTGACAGAATACCTGACAATTCCCAGGTCAGGTTCCGACATGCTGAGGAATCTCCTGGTGTTGAAAACGAGTGTTTTATTCTTCGGAAGGGTTATTTTGAAGCTCCTGTCAAGGAAGCCTTCCTTCATGTTGAGAGTTCTTTTGAAGGATATAATCTTTGCAGTGGCAAGGTCGATGGGCCGGCCATTCACAGTGATATCTATTCCAATCCATTTCGGAGCATTCAGAACTTTTGCAAAGTATTCAGGGTAACCATTCTTCCACCATCCTACACGGGTTTTATCAGGATAATAAACCCCGGCGACATAGGTTCCCTGGAGAGAGTCACCGGAATATTGCTCCTCAAAGTTGGCCCGCTGTCCCATATAGCCGTTCCCAATCGAAAAGATACTTTCAGACTCCCTGTTCCTGTCGGGGTGAAATCCCTCCTCGATTATTTGCCACTCATCCAGTTTATAGCAAT
>PMIG01000187.1 GCA_003157055.1 Bacteroidales bacterium
GTCAGTTCTTTCGATAGATTCGTTGACGATGATGTTTCTTCCCTGTACTTCAGCTCCATTGAGTTCTTCAATGGCTTTTTTTGCTTCAGCATCGTTGGTCATCTCTACGAAACCAAATCCTTTGCTTTTTCCCGAGTATTTGTCGAAAATGATCTTTGCAGATGTTACTTCTCCATACTCTTCAAATAATTCTTTTAATTCTGCTTCATTCATTTTAAAATGAAGACTTCCGACGTAAATGTTCATAGTTCAATTATTAATGTATTATTAAAACAGTCTCAAAGGTCATGTTTTTTTTTGAAACAAAAAATATTTAGAGCATAATATATTGTAATTGCGCAGGTTTTTCACACTGTTTTCTATGAAATTACAGCAAAAAGATGCCTGAAATGTTAGGTTCCCTGTCCTGGATCCTGAGTCAAAAATATTACAGATGCCGGGCTCCTATTTTCTGTTCCTGATATAGATATGCTTGATGTTATTCAGCCCTGAGTCCCTTTCATCGATCTCAAAATCTAACGATCTGATGAAAGGTGTAAGCTTGGCAAAACCGAAATTTCTGGGATCAAAATCAGGCTGCTTTTTCAGGATAAGGCTACCGACATCACCAAGGTAAGCCCATCCGTTTTCATCTGCCAGGTCGGTAATTGATGAAGCTATCAGACTTTTTACCTTTTTTATCTGGATCTGCTGCTCGGTCTCCTCGGTTTTTTGTTTTGACCGTATTGGTTGTCCTCTTCTCTTTTTAGTTGCTACAGGTTCCAGGTCTGCAGTTGAAGCATTAATGATCTCAATGTAAATGAATTTATCGCAGGCAACAATGAAGGGTTTGGGTGTTTTACGCTCGCCAATGCCGATAACTTTCATACCTGCTTCCCTTAACCTTGTGGCCAGACGTGTAAAGTCGCTGTCGCTCGATACAAGGCAGAATCCATCAATTTTCCCGGAGTAGAGTATATCCATTGCATCGATTATCATTGCAGAGTCGGTTGCATTTTTTCCCTGGGTATAGCTGTACTGCTGTACCGGTGTTATTGCATTTTCGAGAAGTACTGGTTTCCAACCCGATACTGTAGGCTTTGTCCAGTCTCCATAAATTCTTTTAAATGTCGGAGTGCCATATTTAGCTATCTCTTCCAGCATTCCCTTTACATTTCTGTANNTTAGCTGCAATTTAGTCTTTTTTTGAAGGAAAGTCTTGATTTAAGAGCACTTTCATGAAAATAATCAGGCATACTAAATAAAAAACATCATTTCTTCTTTCCGGTCATTTCTTTTATATCAAGTCTGAGCACCATGGTTTTCTCAAGGGCATCCTGCTTGTAAGAGAATTCTTTTTTGCTGGTATAATGTGACATGATTTGATTCAATCCCGAAATCCTTTCATCAGGATCTTTGACAATTGTGATTTGTCCATAGCCGATGATACTGCTGTATGACATCCCAAAATCGCAAGCCCTGATACCCTCATGCAAGATATGATTGGTATCCATCTCGAAGCAAACATAATTGTTCTTGCGGATCATTTCTATCTTTCTGCCTTCCCTGGCACAATGGAAATAGATTTTACCATCTCCGACCGAATATCCGAAATTCATTGTGACAATATATGGAACATTATCATCGGCAAAGGCCACACGGCAGACATCACAATTATTAATTATTGCCTTAAGCTCTTGTAGGTCAGTTATTTCTCTTTCTTTTCTTCTCATATCGGATTAATTGTTTCTGTAGTCTTATACTTGGTATATTTCAAATTCAAATAGGTTTTGTTTAATGCATCTGTTGAACTTTATATTAAAAGTAAAGATTTTTATTAACTTTGTCGCCACCCGAATAAGTGATATTAGAAAATCTCAAAAACGATAAATATGGGAAAAGGTGATAAAAAATCAAGAAGAGGGAAGATCATTATCGGATCATTTGGCGTAAGACGTCCACGTAAAAAGAAGAAAGGAATTGTTGCACCCCCTGAACCAAAGGAAATAAAGGTAAAAGCAAAACCAGCTGAAGAGCCGGTAAAAGTTGCTCACGTGGAAGCCGTGGCAGAGGAAAAGAAAACTGCGAAAAAGGCCTCAACAAAGAAAGCTGCCCAAAAAACCGGAGAAGCTGATGTAAAGCCAAAGGTTGCAAAAGTCAGGAAAAAAGCTGAACCCAAAGTGGAAAGCGCTGCAGCTGAACCCAAGGTGGAAAGCCCTGCAGCTGAACCCAAAGTGGAAAGCGCTGCACCTGAACCCAAGGTGGAAAGCCCTGCAGTTGAACCAGCGGCAGAAGCCCCAAAGGAATAAACCAGGCTTGCAGCTACGTTTCATGCTTTATAATTTTTAATAATTTCGTCCGGGTGTTTTCAGCGCCCGGATTTTTTTATGGAACTGATCAGGAAATATTTTCCGGCACTTTCCGGGAAACAGCTTACACAGTTCGCCAGTCTGCTCGAATTATATCCTGAATGGAACAGCCGTATCAATATTATCAGCCGTAAAGACATAGAACATCTTGAGGAAAGGCATATACTTCATTCGTTAAGCCCTGCGAAGTTCATACAGTTCACGCCCGGCACGTGGATTATGGATGCAGGAACAGGTGGAGGTTTACCCGGCATTCCCCTGGCCATTCTTTTCCCGGATTCGGAATTTGTTTTGGTAGATTCCATTGGGAAAAAGATTCATGTGGCCGATTCCATAATTAATGAACTGGGCCTTATCAATGCACGCGCTGTGAATTGCAGGTATGAAAACCTGAAACAGCCTTATGATTTCATACTGGGGCGTGCAGTTACCGGTATTGATGGTTTCAGCTCCGGGCTTAAAAAGCTGATCCGGAAAAAGGGGAACAACAGTCTTGAAAATGGATTTCTCTACCTCAAAGGAGGGGATTTTGAAGAAGATTTAAAGAACATACCTGCAAAGTGGAATATTTATGCGCTTTCAGAGTATTTTAATGAAGCGTATTTCGAAACCAAAAAGCTTCTGCACCTATACGATTTCAACAAATGTTGTTAGGTTGATGCTTTTTTCGTTATTTAGCAAAAAATT
>PMIG01000047.1 GCA_003157055.1 Bacteroidales bacterium
CTGGTAGTGAAGTCCGCGGATCACTCCTTTTGATGACTTCGATTCATTATCCTGGACGGGGATAAAGTTAATCCCGACTTTTTGAAAATCATCGTGGTTGAAGCTCTCAAAGAAATAACCTCTGTTATCGGTATGAACCAAAGGCTTGATGACGATCAGATCTTTAAAACCTGTTTCAATAATTTCCATTCTTCTGCACTATTTTAATCCTCCAAAGACGCTTATCTCATCAGAAGCAATCCTCAGGAGGTACTTTCCGTACTGGCTGTTTTTGAATGGTTGAGCCAATGCGATAAGCTGTTCTTTTGTAATAAACCCTCTTTTTAATGCTATCTCTTCAATGCATGAAGCCTTGAGACCCTGTCTCTGCTCGAGGGTCGCAATAAAGTTAGAAGCCTGCAGAAGACTTTCATAGGTTCCGGTATCGAGCCAGGCCATTCCTCTTCCCATCAGCTTAACCTCCAGCGTTCCCTCTTTGAGATATAGCCTGTTCAGGTCAGTTATCTCAAGCTCGCCGCGTTCTGAAGGATTCAATGATTTTGCCTTTTTAACAACGCTGTTGTCATAAAAGTAGAGGCCTGTCACAGCATAATTCGATCCTGGCTGTGAAGGCTTTTCCTCTATGCTGATGGCTTTGCGGTTATTGTCGAACTCAACGACTCCATATCTTTCAGGATCGGTTACATAATAACCGAACACGCATGCTCCTTTGCTGATCTTTGCAGTCTCCAGAAGCACATCTCCGAATCCGTGGCCATAAAAAATATTGTCGCCGAGTATCATGCATACGGTATCATTTCCTATGAATTTATCGCCAAGGATGAAAGCCTGAGCGAGGCCATCGGGCGATGGCTGCTCTATGTAGCTGAAAGATAGTCCGAGAGATTTGCCGTCACCCAGAAGGTTTCGGAATCCGGGCAAGTCGCGGGGGGTGGAGATGATGAGTATCTCACGTATACCTGCAAGCATAAGTGTCGATAAAGGGTAATAGATCATCGGCTTGTCATACATCGGCAGCAGGTGCTTGTTGGTGATCTTGGTCAGCNNTTTGTCTTGTGACTTTTATCTTTTGTCTTTCTTTTACCGGTGCCGGTCATAGTTTATCTTCTTCCTATCCCATAATATTTAAACCCCATCTTCTTAATCGAAGCCGGGTCATATATGTTCCTGCCGTCAAAAATTGCCTTCTCTTTCATCAGGGAAGCCATCTTCCTGAAATCGGGCAGGTGAAATTCAGACCATTCAGTCATCAGGACCATTGCATCAGCTGCTTCCAGAGCCTCATAAGGATCCGAAGAGTAAACAATTTTGTTTCCCAGGACTCTTTTAGTCTCTTCCATGGCTGCGGGGTCATAAGCCTTCACCTTTGCGCCGGCCTTAAGCAAATTTCCAATCAGGTTAATGGATGATGATTCCCTGATGTCGTCTGTCTTCGGTTTAAATGACAATCCCCACACTCCGATAGTCCTGTTTTTGAAATTATTCCTGAAATGAACAGCCATCTTGTTAAAAATGATGTTCTTCTGATATTCATTGGCTTTTTCTACAGCTTTTACCACATTCAGCTCATATCCATGGTCATTGGCAGTTCGGATAATTGCCTTAACATCTTTTGGAAAGCAAGAGCCTCCATACCCAGTTCCGGGATAGAGGAATTTACTGCCAATCCTTGAGTCGCTGCCAATTCCCTTTCTGACATGGTTGACGTCGGCTCCCAGGATATCGCATAGGTTCGCTATTTCGTTGATGAAGCTGATCCTGGTGGCGAGCATTGCATTTGCAGCGTATTTGGTTATTTCTGCTGATGCAATGTCCATGAAAAGTATCGGGTGATTATTAAGCACAAAAGGATTGTAGAGGCGTCTCATAATCTCACCGGCTTTTTCGCTGTCGATACCAATAACAATCCTTTCAGGTTTAAGGAAGTCTTCAACTGCAGCCCCTTCTTTGAGAAACTCGGGGTTGCTGGCCATATCGAAGTTAATCTTTGATTTGCGTTCATCAAGCTCTTTACGGACAGCCTTCCTGATCTTTTCCGAAGTTCCGACAGGAACGGTGCTTTTTGTCACAATGACTATATATGATGTGATCACTGAACCTATCTCCCTTGCCACATCAAGTACATGCTTAAGGTCGGCGCTGCCATCTTCTCCCGGAGGTGTTCCGACAGCAATAAATATTACCTCGGCCCCTTTGATCCCATCCTTTAGCGACGAAGTGAAAAACAGCCTGTTCTTCTCAACATTGAACCTGATCATGCCTTCAAGACCTGGTTCATAAATGGGAACAGAACCTTCATTCAGCTGCGTGATTTTAGATTTGTTATTATCGATACACGTCACAGTGACACCACTTTCAGCAAAACAGGTCCCTGTTACCAGTCCTACATAACCTGTTCCCACAACGGCAATTTTCATATAAAACTGACTGTTTTAGTTCTTTATATATGCAAAGATAATAGAACATGTGAATTATCACCCCCTCATCCCCCCTAAAGGGGGGCTGGCTCATTTTAATAGATTGAAATACAGCATAATAAATCTGTCTAAACCCCCCTTTAGGGGGGTAGGGGGGTAAAACAAATACAA
>PMIG01000339.1 GCA_003157055.1 Bacteroidales bacterium
GTCATAAATCGTAAAATTGGATTTGAATCCGAGCCTGTCGCACTCAATTCTCAGTATCCTGGCGAATATAGAGTGGAAAGTACCCATCCAGATGTACCTGGCTATTTCCGGTCCTGCGATCCTGGCAATTCTCTCCTTCATCTCACCGGCAGCCTTATTTGTAAATGTAAGCGCAAGTATGTTTTTTGCAGGTACCCCTTTCTGAAGCAAATGAGCTATCCGATATGTGAGTACCCTTGTCTTGCCAGCACCTGCTCCCGCTATTACAAGTGAAGGACCATCAGTGTTGATAACTGCCTGCTGCTGTGCTTCGTTCAGATCGTTTAAGTAATTATAAGCCATTTATTATGTATTACAGCGTAACCAGGTGCGGCAAAATTAACAAATACATGTTTATTGAACCCGCCGAAAAGAATAATTTATCAACAGAGTAGGATCGCGCAATTTGAGCAATCCTACATTATAACAATTTTTTCCCGGTTTTTATTAATATTGCGTAGGATTATATAAATAATGATACTGATTACGTTATTGTAATAAATTTTAATTTGCCTGTGCGTTTCTGGTTTTCGACACTTCTGATCCTGGTCCCATTTTCTCTGATGGCACAACTGGCTGCACCCGGAAGCAATGCAACCAGGTATGTCACCTACACCTCCATATCAGGCAGGAAAGATCAGGCTTTTTTCTATTGCAATGCTCTCGGAACTGAGCGTGGTACTATGTCAGCTGACAGGTCCGGACATGCAGGGAATCGTACCTTCACATGGAACAAATGGAATGACCTTACAACCAGCTTCAGTACTTTTGTACAAACAGATGCTGGGGTCTCTTCTTCGACAATAAATAACCTCACTGAGGGTGGATATAAGGTTGACATTGACAGTTCAGGCATATATGATACTTCCATGGTGGGTTGGATATTTTTCGATAAACCTCCTGTTGCCACAGCCTCCCTGGCTCAACAACTTTGCTACAGAGTTGCATTGAGCGGGACTGCCACTGCAACAACGGACAAGTTCATCTACAAGGACATAAATACAGGAGCGTCGCTTTCGCTAAATAATGAATTGACCTACATGTGGAGTTCTGACCCCTATTCTTTCATCCCGGCTCCTGATGCATCCCTGACTCCGATTATTCAGAACTACCCGCCCGAGCCCCCCTTCATTAGCTATAATCTTCCTCTTGAGGATGTAACATACAAGCTTACGGTATCTACCCTCGGCTGCAGCAGCCAGTCATCATTTCTTTATCATTCCATTCATGTAAAGGCCGACTTTGAAGCTGCCCCCGTTGAAGGTGAAGCACCTCTTGAAGTAGCCTTTACAAATAAGTCAGTGCGAGGCAATATTTATACCTGGAAATTTGGTGACAAGACTGAATCTGCACTTGAAACTCCTGACCCTCATAAATACAATATACCAGGGAAATACTCAGTAACCCTTATCATAGAGAGCACTCTTCACTGCATAGACTCTTTAAGAATGGACAGCCTGATATATGTAGAGCCCTCAGTCCTTGATATTCCAAATGCCTTTACTCCGAATGGTGATGGCATGAATGACAGGTTCATGGTTTATAGCAAGTCGCTCAGGTTTGTAAGCATGGAGATTTACAGCCAGTCAGGATTAAAAGTTTATGGCTTCAGTGGCGAAGGTGATGTGCTTGAGAACTGGAAAGGATGGGATGGCAACATAAATAACTCCTCTGTAAAGGCTAGCGTCGGCATATATTATTATGTCATTAGAGCACTGGGCTGGGACGATATCAACTATAATAGCAAGAAATACACTGGATTTGTTTACTTGTACCGGTGAGAAGGTCTTGCAAGTCTTGCAGGTCGGTTGAATTACAGGCATGCAAGACTAAATGAATGAGATTTCTTAATTTAGCAACCTGAACCTTGCTCATTTTACGTCGTTGCGGCGTTGCACCGTTGTACCGTTCTTCCATTCACCGGTAATTTTCGGCTTTTTACAGATTTATTCTGACATTTGCTTAAAAAAACTTTGTAAACTAAAATAGTTTTCTCATTTTTGTGCCCGATTTAATTTTATTATGGATTACAGACAAACAATAGTTGAGGAGGCAGCAGTCATGTTCCGGACCTACGGGATAAGGGCAGTGACCATGGATATGCTTGCAAGTCATCTGGGTATTTCGAAAAGAACAATATATGAAGTGTTCAGGGATAAAGATGAGCTTCTGCAGGGTGTATTGAAGTGGATGAGGGAGAAACAGTCTGAAACGATGAAAAAAATATTCAGCGAATCAGAGAATGTGATAGAGGCAATATTCAAGATGCTCGATATGATGGGCAATCACTTTCAGAAAATGAGCCCTGCTTTCCAGATGGATATGAAAAGATATCATAATGAAATATTAAGGAAACCTGGTGATCAGGTTGAGTTTCCATATTCATCAAGCAATTCTGAAATTATAAAAAGAGGAATAAGGGAAGGAGTTTTCAGGAAAGACATTGATGTGGACATTACAAACAAGTGCATGCTTGAAGTGGCGAAAATGTCGAATGATAAAACTGTCTTTCCTTCTGATGATTATGTGAGCAAAGATGTCGTCAGGACATTTTATTTGAATTACCTGAGGGGAATATCGACGCAAAAGGGTCTTGACCTCATAAATCTGCACGATAAAAAACATAAATAATAACACAAAAACAAATTGGAATATTTAAGTATAAAATTGTTCAAATGAAACGCAAATTGATTTTTACAGCATTAATTTCACTTCTCATTTCGGGATCATCACTGGTTGCCCAGGAAAATGGGAAAGAGCTTAGCCTTACTCTTAAGGAGGCACAGGACTATGCAATGCAGAATAACAAGATGGTTAAATCGGCAAAGCTGACCGTAGAGGGTTCCCAGTCAGAGGTATGGTCAGCAATTGCTTCAGGATTGCCGCAAATTTCTGCCAGTGCCGGTTATGTAGATAATTTCAAACTGGGAGTATTTTTCCTGACCATGAACAACGTACCCACGATTATACAGATGGGTAGCACATATAGTGTACCTATGAATTTGCAGGTATCACTGCCGTTGTTTAATGCTCCTTATTATATTGGAATTGAAACTGTTAAACTTGCTCAGAAGCTAGCAGCATCAAATCTTCAGAACATTGAGATTGATAACCGTCAATCTGTAGCTTCTGCCTATTACCTTATCCTTGTCTCAGAAGAATCTTTAAGGATACTGAAGGACAACCTTGAAAATTTACGGGAGACGCTTAAGTCGACAAAAGCAATGTATGCAACAGGTATGGCTGAAGCATCAGATGTTGACCAGATGGTTTCAAACGTCACAATGGTTGAAAATTCATTCAGCAATCTTCAAAGTACTATTGANNAAAGACATTAATGTGCAGGCACTTCTATCACAAAATTTCAATCCTGTTAATAATATCCAGTATGATCTTATGGATAAGCAGGTTCAGATGTCGGCACTTAATCTTAAAGCCCAAAAGGCCAAGGTATTGCCTATGTTGTCAAGTGTTTATTCTGCAACAAGATCAGGAATGGCGAATAAATTATCGGATATGTTGTGGTTTTCAAGTTCTTATTTAGGGGCGCAGTTATCGATCCCGATATTTGCCAGTGGTCAAAGGTATTCCGACATACGCAAAGCAAAAATTGATCTTGAAAAGGCCATGAACTCAAAAGAGATGGTTTCGGACCAGCTGAATATGCAGGAGAAGCAGTTGAAATTCAACCTGCAGAATGCTAATATGCAGTATATAAGCCAGAAAGGGAACGTCGAAGTTTCGAAAAGATTATATTCAAGCATGGAAAACAAGTATAAACAGGGAATGGCATCAAGCCTCGAGCTGACCCAGGCAAACCAGCTCTACCTGCAGGCTGAGAATAATTACATTTCTTCACTTCTTAACCTCCTGCAGACGAAGCTCTCATTCGATAAGCTTTTAAACAACCTTCAATAAATTCAGAAATATTTAAACTACATGATAATGAAATACATAAAAACAATCTCGGCAATACTTTTGGGCGGACTGATACTGTCGGCCTGTTCATCAAAGAACAAGAATGAAGCATCCGTCACAAAGAATGCAGTTGCAACTGTTGAAAAGGCAGCAAGTCCTGTAAGGATAATGACTCTTGCAAAGACGAAAATTGCCAGGACTATCGATTATACTGCTACTATCCTTCCGTTTGAAGAAGTTAATATGGCTCCATCTACTCCCGGCAGGATTGATAAAATATATGTTGAGGTTGGCGACAGGATAAGTAAGGGAGACAATCTCTTCCTGATGGACCGTACCCAGCTTTTTCAGCAAAAGGTGCAGCTGGCCAGTCTGGCCAAGGATCTGGCACGGCTTGATACGCTCCTCCATACAGGAAGTGTTAAACAACAGCAATACGACCAGCTCAAAACACAATATGATGTCACTAAAACAAATGTAGATTTCATGGAAGCCAATACTTTATTAAAAGCTCCATTCATTGGTGTTGTTACGGGCAAGTACTTTGAAGACGGGGAAATGTATTCCGGAACACCGACTACCACAACCGGGAGATCAGCCGTTGTGACAGTTATGCAGGTAAACCCGTTAAAGGTCAACGTTGGCATCTCTGAACAATACTATCCTCTTGTAAAAAGAGGTATGAAGGCAGAAATCATTGCTGATGTATATAAAGGAGAAAAGTTCTCCGGTACTGTTTCCAGGGTTTTTCCTATAGTCAATGCAGCTACAAGGTCATTCAATACCGAGGTGGAACTCCCCAACAGGAACGATATGCTTAAGCCCGGAATGTTTGTAAGGGTCTCGATGGACCTTGGTGAAGTTGAAACTTTCGTTGTACCTGCAAATATCGTTATGCAGCAGGAAGGAACAAACCAGAGGTTTGTATTCCTCGACAAGGATAACATTGCAAGCAGGGTTGAAATAGCGCTCGGACAAAGATTTGATGACAAGCTTGAGATTGTGTCATCGGAAATTAAGGAGGGCGACAAGCTGATTAGCGAAGGTCAGGCAAAACTGATCAACGGCGACAAGATAGTAGTAACAGAATAATTATAAGACTTACAATATTAATAAAATGAGTATTTACAGTGCTTCCGTAAAAAGACCGGTAACAACCATCCTGATTTTCGTTGCGTTGATGGTTGTGGGTATTTATTCACTGGTCCAGTTGCCAGTTGACCTGTACCCGGAGATAGAGCTGCCCTATGTGGTGGTCTATACAACATACCCGGGTGCAAGCGCTTCGGATATAGAGTCAAATGTCACGAAGACGCTTGAAAATACGCTTAACTCTGTCAGTAATCTTAAAGAGATCACTTCGAGGTCGAGCGATGCCACATCTGTTATTTTCATGAATTTCAATTATGGGACGAACCTCGATGAGGCATCCAACGATATCAGGAGCGCCATCAGTTTCGTTGAACGTTACCTGCCTACCGATTGCGAGAAACCAACTATAATGAAGTTCAACTCAAGCATGATGCCGATAGCATTCTATACAATCACTGCAAAAGAGAGCTATCCGGGTCTTGAAAAGATCCTTGACGAGAAGATCGTAAACCCGCTTAACAGGATAGAGGGTGTAGGCTCCGTTGCCCTTTCAGGTGTTCCGGGACGTAAAGTATATATTGATGTCGACCCCAGGAAAATGGAGGCATATAACCTTACTGTAGAGCAGATTGGTAATATACTGAGAGCTGAGAACCTCAATTTGCCTGCCGGTTATATCGAAATGGGGAAAACAGATTATCCCCTTCGCATTCAGGGTGAATTTCCTGAAAGCGATGTCGTAAAGGATATTGTTGTAACAAGCTACAATGGAAATAATGTCTACCTGAAGGATGTTGCTGAAATTCGTGACACTATCCGTGATTCAAAGCTCGATACAAAGATCAACGGCCTGAAGGGGATGAGCCTGTATGTTCAGAAACAGTCAGGAGGCAATACAGTAAAGGTTACAAAGGAAGTAGATAAGGCTCTGGCTGAGCTGAAGGTCGATCTCCCTCCGGATGTCAAAATTGAAAAACTTTTTGATAGTGCATCATTTATAAAGGACTCAATAAGTAACCTTACCACTACCTTGATGTATGCAGCCATATTTGTCATATTGGTTGTGCTCTTTTTCCTTGGCAGATGGAGAGCCACATTTATTATTATACTTACGATACCCATCTCGCTGATTGTAGCATTTATTTACCTGTTTATTTCCGGGGCATCAATAAATATTATCTCCCTGACCTCGCTCTCCATAGCCATCGGGATGGTAGTGGATGATGCGATTGTGGTTCTTGAGAATATCACAAAACACATTGAAAGAGGAAGCAGGCCTCGGGAAGCAGCAATCTACGCGACCAATGAAGTATGGCTGGCAGTTATTGTAACAACACTTACGGTTGTTGCAGTGTTCTTCCCGCTCACCTTTGTAAAGGGGCTTACAGGCGTTCTCTTCAAGCAGCTCGGGATGAGCGTAACAATAACAATTGTTACCTCAGTGTTTGCTGCCATTACTCTTACACCAACCCTGAGCGCACTCTTGCTTAAATGGTATCCTATAAAGACTGAAGCACCATGGTATACTTATGACGGAAGCATCAGGAAAGGACTTAACTGGCTGGACCGTTTTTATGAAAAAACACTTCGTTGGGCACTTCGTCACAAAACGGTCGTGGGTATTTTAGCTATTGTGATATTTGCTCTTTCAATGAGCCTCTTCACTGTAATTGGAACAGAATTCTTCCCCCAGACAGACGAGTCACGGCTATCTGCCACGATCCAGCTTCAGACTGGTACAAAAGTAGAGGAGACTACGAGGATTTCAGACAAGCTTAATGAGATGATCAGGAAAAAATACCCTGAAGTTACCATTATGTCGACTTCAGCGGGATATGATGATCAGGGTGGATTTGCGTCAATATTCAGTTCTCAGGGAACCCATACTATAACCTATAGCCTTCACCTCGTACCCATTGAGAAAAGGAAAAAGTCATCATTTGAGCTGGCTGAAGATTTTAGAAAAGATCTTGCAGCCGTACCGGAGATTATTGACTTTAAGGTGACAACATCGAGTAATATGGGAAGCTTTGGAGGTAGCACCGTTGATGTTGAAATTTACGGTTATGATATAGCCCAGACGAACATAGTTGCTGAAGAACTTGCCGCGAAGATCAGGAAAATAAAAGGAGCGAAGGATGTGGCAATCAGCCGCGACAAGTCGAAACCTGAATTGCAAATAATTTTTGATCAGAATAAAATGGCAGCGAACGGACTTAATTCTGCCATGGTAGCAAATGCTGTCAAGAACAGGGTCGACGGGCTTACGGCAACAAAACTTCGCCAGTATGGTGATGAATATGACATTGTAGTGAGATATAAGCGCAGTTCAACAAGTACGCTTACCGATATAGAAAATATCGGAATTACAAATCCCGCTGGCCAGATAATCAGACTTGGTGAGATATCACAGATTAAGGAGTATTGGGCGCCGCCAACTATTGAAAGAAAGCGCAAGGAGCGTATTGTAACCGTTTCATTCACTCCTTATAAGGAATCACTTACAACTCTCCAGACAGAAGTTCAGAAAGCTATTGACTCAACCGAGTTGCCGGCAGGAGTCATGGTACAGATATCTGGTGCAATAAAGGATCAGATGGACTCTTTCAAGGATATTGCAATGCTGATGATCATAAGCCTGATACTTGTCTACCTGATTATGGCTTCTCAGTTTGAATCGCTGAAGATGCCATTCATTATAATGTTCTCAATTCCATTCGCTTTCTCAGGAGTTGCAATTGCTTTGTTCATTACACATACTTCACTTAGTGTGATTTCAGGTATCGGAGCTGTGATGCTGATTGGTATAGTGGTTAAGAATGCGGTCGTACTTGTCGACTTTATCAACCTGATGCGCGAACGAGGGCTCGAACTTTATGAAGCAATTGCAATATCCGGAAGATCGAGGTTAAGGCCTGTATTAATGACATCTGCTACTACCATTCTTGGAATGTTACCACTGGCCATGAGCGCAGGATCCGGTTCTGAACTCTGGAGCCCTATGGGTGTTGCCGTTATAGGAGGTCTTGTATTTTCAACTGTGGTGACATTGGTCCTGGTACCTGTGGTATATGCTATTTTTTCAAAGCATGGTGAACGCAACAGGAACCTGGCTGTATATTCCGAAATGGATTTCATGAATGGTGATAACAAGGAAGCTAAGTAAGTCAACAAGATAAAAGAAAAGATTATGAAAGCAATAATGATAATATACAACCAGGCACATACTGAAAAAATTGAGTATATGCTTGATAAGCTGGGAATAAAAGGGTATTCACTTTGGGAAAATATTCAGGGGAGAGGAACCAATACAGGTGTTCCTCATCTTGGTACTCATGCCTGGCCGGAAATTAATAAAAGTGTTCTGACAATCGTAGAGGATGAGCTTGTTGATACAGTTCTTGATAAAGTTAAGAAGATTGATGCCATTAACGATGAGGTTGGCATCAGGGCATTTGTATGGGATATTTTGAAGACAGTTTAGTGTATCTTTATAAAGAGACCGCCCCAATATTGAGGCGGTCTCTTTTATAGAATTATGCATTATTTTACACTATTCATCCTCTTCTTCTTCAGCGTAAGCTTTAATTACGGCATCCTGAACATCACCAGGTACCTGTGCATATTCTGCAAATTTCATAGTATAGAATGCACGGCCACCGGTTACTGAACTCAGAGCTGTCGAATACTTGTTCATCTCAGCAAGAGGTACTTTGGCCTTAATTACCTCAAATCTTTTTTCGCTTGCCATTCCAAGTACCATTCCACGCCTTCCCTGAAGGTCACTAATAACATCACCCATACGTTCTGATGGAACCATAATTTCAACATCATATATGGGTTCAAGGATCTTGGGTCCGGCAATCTTAAATGCCTGGCTGAATGCATTACGACCTGCAAGCCTGAAAGATATTTCGTTGGAATCGACCGGATGCATCTTGCCATCGTAAACGTAAACCCTTATATCGCGGGCATATGAACCTGTTAAAGGACCGGTTTCCATTTTTTCCATAATCCCTTTAAGGATAGCTGGTAGAAAACGTGCATCAATGGCTCCTCCAACTATACTGTTTACATAAACAAGTTTTCCTCCCCATGGAAGATCAATTTCTTCCTTGTCGCGAACAGAAATTTTGACATCTTTCCCATTTATTTTCTGAATGTTGACTTCAGTTGAGCCCTCCTCATAAGGCTCTATAAGCATGTGAACCTCTCCAAACTGCCCGGCGCCGCCAGATTGTTTCCTGTGACGGTAGTCAGCCTGTGCTGATTTTGTAATTGTCTCACGATAAGGAATTTTTGGAAGATTAAAGTTAGTAGGGATCTTATAAATATTATCAAGATGCCACTTCATAATATTCAGGTGATATTCACCTTGCCCATGAACTATGATCTGCTTCAACTCCTTGGAATATTCAATTATAATTGTCGGATCTTCAAGGTGAAGTTTATTAAGCGCTTCACCAAGTTTCTCATCATCACTTTCGCTTTGTGCTTTAATTGCCGTACGATATTTCGGTTCGGGAAATTTAACCCCTTCATATTTCCAGTCATTGCCCGGAACATTGAGTGTATGATTAGTCTTAGTATTTTTCAGTTTTACAAATGCTCCGATGTCCCCGGTATGAAGTTCAGGAACTCTGGTACGGTTCTTTCCGGCACAGACGTAAAGCTGTGATAATCTCTCTTTAGTACCATTATTGCTATTAACAACATCGAGGTTTTCTGTAATCTTCCCTGAATAGACTCTGAAATAGTTTATTTCTCCGATATGTTCTTCAATTGATGATTTGAAAACATATACCGAGGCGGGACCAGCCGGATTTGGTTTCACTTCATTTCCCTTGCTGTTAACTTGGGCAGGCATATCCGAAAGAGAAGGAGCTTCATTGATAATGAACTCCATAAGATCATCAACCCCGATATTATTCTTTGCAGAAATACAGAATACGGGGAACATTCCCCTGGTTAGGATTCCCTTGACGATGCCTTTTCTTATCTCCTCTTCAGATAAAGTATCATTTGAAAAGAAAAGTTCCATAAGCGACTCATCACTTTCGGCAGCTTTTTCAACAAGCGAGGCATGAAGTTCTGCTGCTCTGTCGGCATGTTCTGAGGGTATATCAACAATCTCAGCAGCACCGCCATCTTTTCCGTATCTGAGCATTTTCATCTTAAGAACATCAATAACCGCATTGAAACCAACACCTTCATTAACAGGATACTGAATGAGTATAATGTTATTGCTCAGGCGTTCTTTCATCATTTCAAGCGATTTTTCAAAGTTTGCCTTTTCGTGGTCCAGACCATTTACCACCAGTATAAGCGGTTTATTAACCTTCTCGGCATGCCGGAAATGAATTTCTGTTCCGACTTCAACACCATTCTGGACGTTAATTGTCATGACAACTGTATCAACTGCATAAAGTGATGAAATAACGCCACCACTGAAATCATCAAGACCCGGAGTGTCAAGAATATTGATCTTCTTGTTTTTGAATTCAGCATAAAGTACTGTTGAAAAGATAGAGTTACCGTTCTCATGCTCAATGGGTCTGTAGTCTGAGACAGTATTGGACCCTTCAATAGTTCCTCTTCTTTCTATTACACCACCATTGAAGAGCATGGCTTCGGCTAAAGTTGTTTTACCCGATCCTGAGTTGCCAAGAATGGCAATGTTCTTTATCTGGTCGGACTGGTAGGTTTTCATCTTTGAGTGGATATTATTAATTATACATATTTATTATATACCTTGAAATTGAGGGGACAAAAATAATAATTTTTTAAAAACAGTTTAAGAAAGATACCATAATTACA
>PMIG01000190.1 GCA_003157055.1 Bacteroidales bacterium
GGGTCCGTCAACAATTGGTCTCGTACCGCGGGAAAACAGAGCAGCACGTGTGGAACGTCTTAAAAATGGTATGAATTTTTGCAAGGCAGCAGGCATTCCTGCAATTCAAACTCATTTTGGTTTTATTCCGGAAAATCCGAAAGATGTTCTTTATGGTGAGTTTATTGAAACGATGAAACCACTCGGGGAATATGCATTGAAAAACGGCATTGACATCTATTTTGAAACTGGACAGGAAAAACCAGTTACTCTGCTAAGGGCAATCTTAGATATAGGAACTGGGAACCTATTTGTGAATTATGATACTGCCAATCTGATAATGTATGGGAAATCAAATCCTGTAGANNCTAAAGGTTCTGGGAAAGTATGTCAGGTCAATACATGCGAAAGACGGTAAATACCCGACAAATCCATATGAGCTTGGCAAAGAGGTTCCTATCCCAACGGGAGATGTTGATTTTCCGGTAGTAATTTCATCTCTTAAAAAATTAAACTTCAAAGGCGGTATAATTATTGAATATGAACTTGCTGAAAGCACAAGCGAATATCTATTAAAAACAAAAGAGTATCTTGAAAAACTGATCGCATCTTGACAAGGTTTAAAGAGTAATTCTGAACTGACAAAACAACAAGTAACTTAATTAATTGGAAAAACCGATGACCCATTATAATGTACTCCATTTCTAAGTTATGATTTAATCAAAGTTAAGTTGTTTTTTCATGAAGGATGATAATATAAAATTATTCTTTTTTGCTTCTTTTTTCTTTTTGTTGATAAGTGTTAGTATGTAAATAACTCGGGCCCCACTTTTATACAAGGCTTCTGGTGGCTCATAATCCAATCCTTGATTGAAAATACCATTAGTATTAACTATAGTTGGCCGGTTCAGATTGACCACCCAAAGCCGGAGTTAAAGACTCGTTTTTTAGTTATATATGATAATTGTTATCAGACCGGATTTTGAAGTGATCAAAGAAGAACGGATTTTACATTCCGGGCAAATCCAGGCTTGCCGAATAAAATTGGCTGCAACAGGCTCGCAGTATTCAATAGTGAAGGTTGCGATTTATGTTGCATACCTTAGACCTATAATATTCAATATGCAAGATAAATAGAGCAATCCGAACACTTATTGACCTGATTTTATAAAATCAATTCCCTCTGCTCTCAGCCATAAGAATTTCAATCTTGTCAACTTTTTCCTGAATGGATTGAAGCTGCGATTTGAGATTGTCATTTTCTGACTTATAAGATTTGATCTGTTCATTCTGATTTGAAATCTGTTTCTGCTGCTCCCTCACCGCTTCAACGAGAAGGGCTGTTATCGGAGCATACTGCATCGAATAATGATCGTTGTTTACCGAGACTACTTCCGGCACTACAGTTTCTGCTTCCTGGCCGATGAATCCCATCTGAAGGCCTTCCATTCCCGGGACTGGATTGTTCCAGAAAAAATTGACCCCTCTGAGCTGTAATACTTTCTGAAGCGCATCAGGAATGGTAACAATATCATGCTTTAGTCTCCTGTCGCTTACATTTAACCAGGAAACCAGTCCGCCGGCAGAGCCATTGACGAAGAAATTATTGCTTGAAATATTACTTGCTGAGTTGCCGTTTATCACGACTCTCCCATTGTCTAACTCACCAAATACAAGCGGAGTTGCAGTTGCCGAGTTGGCTATATATAAACGCTGCGAACCGGTTTCGTCCCTTCCTGCAGAATAACCGATACAAATATTCCCGTTGCCGGTCAGATTATTCCGACCGGCATAGGCGCCAAGATATGTATTCCCATCGCCTCCTGTAGCCTGGAGACCTGCAGAAATGCCAAGGCTTACATTATATTGACCCGTCATATTGCTTTGCCCGGTAAAAGCACCAACATAAGTATTTCTGGTCCCGGTCGAGATGTTGAGCCCGGAGTTTATTCCAATGCCAATATTATATGCTCCGGATTTGCTTAAAGCCCCTGCATTTGTACCCAGAAAAACGTTATTATATCCATCAATGTTTTCCTGTCCTGCCCATCCTCCGATAAAAACATTGAGGTTTCCTGAAGTGTTCTTGCATCCTGCCGAATCTCCGATAAATGTATTGCCAAGACCAATCGTATTGTTATATCCGCTTCGTTCCCCTATGAAAACATTATAATTCCCGGTTGAGTTTGCTCTTCCCGCCTTATATCCGATGAAAGAATTTGAAAAACCAGTGGTAAGATTTTTCCCGGCCTCGTGACCTATGAGATAGTTCCGCGGAGTAAGCTTCATGTAGCTCTCTGCGACTCCACCCGAAGCGTTGCCTACTGCAAAACCAAGCGTGGTATCGGTGGTGACTATTTTTGTAGTTGCAGGTGTAATGTCGAGATAATTCTGAGGTATTCCTCCCTTTGTCATGTCATACCCGCCGACGGAAAAGCCTCCCTTCTTACCCTTTAATGTTGGATTGCTGTCAAAATAAAGCCTGGCGCTATCGGTGCTTAACGTAAGAAGATCATATACTGTCGTGCCTTTCGTGGCATCATAACCCCCAACTGCAAACCCTCCCCTTTTGCCTTTCGCATCACCGTTCCCTACATAAGCTCTTATANNAACGAATATGGAACAGCCCAGATCTGACTGGTTCCCATATCAGTCCAGCCTGGTCCCGGATATTTGACTTCTGTCTTCAGGAAAAGTGTCTGTGCGCTCCAGTCAATTGCCGAAAAAGATGCTGCCGATCCTCCTGTCTGCGTGCCTGTTCCTACTACAAGCGATATCATTCCAAATTGATCGGCGGTAACAGAGGATTGATCTTCCTGCCATATAACGGTCCCGCCGGTAAGTGCAGTCA
>PMIG01000363.1 GCA_003157055.1 Bacteroidales bacterium
GGGAAAAGACCTGCCGTTGACCTCTTTTTTAAATCCAATCTCCCTGATCCTGGCAGCAGTATCAAGGTCGGTGTTGTAGCTAAGCTCAAGAGCCCGGTACATTTCCACTCTGTCTTTATCACCGGCTTCCTGGCTATGCTGAATATACCTGTCAAAAATCCTGGAGATTTCAATTTTCAGCTTCTGACAGATTGCTTTTGCCTTCTCTGCATTGAATACCGTGTTGTAATAGTTTTTATTATTCAGCCAGGCAAGAACTGCATTCTCTGAATTTATTATGCTTACCCAATAGGCAATATTTTGCTGCCACAGAATTTCGATATTCGGAGATCCGGCAACGGACTTGCGGGTATTGCTGCCGGTTTTAATGCTCCAGTAATACTCCTCCTCATTTATTGCCCACCAGTATAACAGAACGGCCATGCAGAAAGTCTGTGGGCCAATTTCAGGGAAGTTTTTTTTATTTAGTTCGTCCAGCTTCCGGAACACTGCAGGTCTGTCGATCCTTAAATGATTTTGTTCTGCATCGGATATTCCAAGAAGACTTAAATAATCATCCCTGTAAATAAACATATCTACCAATGCTCTGTCAGTCGGATCGATAAGGGTACTCCTGGCCGGGACCGCATCCTGGGTTTGCCTCATTACTGCATTTTTATAGCCAGCTTCTATTGTCTTCTTATCAGCAGTTTCAGGTATCTCAAGGATATCATAGGCATTCTTTTCTATATGCAAAGGGTCTTTCATGGTAGTATCACTATTCTTTGGTTTAATCAATTATGAACTATGAGCAGATTTGTACCGCAATTCGAGCAGAGTGTAACTCCACGGGCATTTATCATTTTACATTTAGGACATTCAATGCCATCTCCTGGTATTTTGGCACATTCTTTCATCAGTTCAGTCATAAAATTCTGAGCTCTGACCTGTACCGAGATATCATTCCTTTTCATTGCTTCAAGTATGACATCATATTCGCCTGCGAAATTGTTCCCTTTCACCGGATCAAATTGCAGGAGCTGATTGATCATGCTTTCGATGATGAAGAAGGTGCCCAGTTCAGTGGGGATAGGCTGGTTTGACTCAGTATCAGTGATAACTATAAGGCTGTTGAAGAATTTATTGAATTCTTCCGAAATCTGCTTTATCAGGGTTGAGTCATTACGCTTTATTGCACTTTCAAATGAGGTTTTATATTCAATGAATCTGTTTATATCTTCGCCTAATAACCAGCCGTAACGGTTCATTATGAAATTGACCCATGAGAGCATATTGGCTGCCGCCGAATCATTCTCATCGCCGATTAGTTTTTGAATCTCGCCGGCCGTATTTTCAGCATTCTCGTAATTTTTGTCGGAGATGCATTTCAACATCTCATCCATTAATTTTTCAATGCCTTTTTTCTTTTCCTTATCAAGAGTCGTTCCTTTGCTGAATACTTTCTGCTCTATACTTATCAGGAGCTCTACAGCTCTCTGGTCGGCCTCTCCCCTAAGAATGAAAGCCGGAACCTCTTCACCGGTCGACAGGTGAACGGTAAGGTCGAAAATACCATCTTTATTCAGCCATAGCTTAATCCGTATCGGAGTATCCTTGGGACTGTTGGATGGAAGAATAGCAACAGCTTCACCCTGTTTTTCGTTATTGCTTGCAACGTCGGTATGTTCACCTCCGAAGACCGGGATCGAAACGCACCTTTGATTAAAGAACCGGGTGAAAAATGTCTGCATTACTATCTTATCGGCGGGCGTGGGATAGGAATCTCCCTTCCTGATGAAAATATTAAATTTGTCACCTTCGCTTTGTATCCCGAAATTATACGGGGCTACGCTGCTTTCCGGAATGACAGCCAGTGGTTTATTACAATGCTTGCAGGTGTTCTGATCGGCAGGAGTGTTCTTCCCGCAGTAATTACATGTTATTTCATTCTGGGCAACAGCCTCCAGCGATGTGTTGCAATTGCTGCAGATAGTTTCATTTTCGTCTGTAATAAGCTGATTACAAACAGGGCAACTTATTCCAGCAGCAAGTCCGGCAGCAATAGCAGCACCAAGAGCGACACATTGCTTCGGATGAATGATTCTTTTAACTTTATCTTTCCCAAATCTCAATTCAATATCATTCTGGATCTTAGGTACCAGCGTTGAATTGCCGGCCATTACCACAAAATCGATATCTGAGTCATTAAGGCTGACGGACTCAAGCGCCATAGAGATCATGTCATGTGTTTTCTTAATAATAGGATCAATCAGCTGTTCGAATTGTTCTCTTGTGATCTGGATTTCACAGTCGACATTCTCTCCATCAGCATTTTTCAGATAGTCTATTACAATATCTGCCGACTTTGAAGCACCAAGCTCCTCCTTGGCTTTTTGCGCATCCTGTTTAAGCTTGGCAAGAAATTTCATATTTTTTGTAGGATCGATCCCCTTTTCTGATTTAATCCTTTCAATAACATGATTAACAATAACCTGGTCAAAATCGTCACCGCCAAGCCACATATCTCCCTTCAATCCCATTGGTGAAATAAGTCCTGCAGCAACAGTAAGGATCGATATATCAAAAGTTCCGCCTCCAAGGTCATAAACCAGTATGGTTTTTGGTTCTCCGGCATTGGTTTCAATAGAATAATAAATGGCTGCAGCTGTAGGTTCATCCAATATACGCATCACAGTAAGCCCTGCCTTTCTGCCCGCCTCCCTGGTAGCAAATTTCTGGATCTCATTAAAATAGGCCGGAACCGTAATGACAGCATGTGTTACTTCTTCTCCCAGAACATACTCCGCATCTTTTTTAAGTTTTGCAAGGATCATGGAAGAAATATCAATAGGAGAATATTCGATTCCTCCCATGATCACATGTGCCTTATCCTTGGTGCCCCTGGAAGGCTCAACAATCTTGTAGGATACTTCTTTCATGGTTTTTACCACTTCTGTGTCCGTGAAGGCTCTGCCCATGATACGTTTAATAGAGTATATGGTATCCTGAGGAGCAATAGGCAGTCTCCTTTTTGCCGGTGTCCCAACTATAATTTCACCATCCTTGGCACTTACGATCGATGGAGTCATCGGTTCCCCTTCCTTGTTATGCAATATTCTTGGTCCGCCGACGTCAACAACGGCAATCACGGAATTTGTAGTGCCAAGATCTATTCCAATTCTTCTACCCATTTCAATTAAATATTTTGTTTATAATAATATAGCTATTGTTTCTTGCTTCTGGATAACTTTACATCGCTCGGACGAAGGACTTTTCCGTGCCAAAAGTATCCCTGATATATTTCCTGAAGAATAGTCCCGTCTTTCTTGTCGGAGTGCTCCTCGACTTCTATTGCATTATGAAGTTCAGCATTATAAATTTCGCCGGGAGCAACTACAATAGGAGTAATTCCGCATTCCCTGATCGTATTCAACAGCTTTTTGTAGGTAATATTAAATTTAGATATCCAGCTCAAAGTCTCTTCGGTCAGCCCTTTCTTCTTTAATTCAAGCTCATCGAATCTGCTCTTAAAAGAATCTGCGATACTCAGAAAACCCAGCAATATTTTCCGGGTCTCACCTTCGTTTTGAATTTTCGATTCCTCGAACTTTTGTTTGGCAATGCCGATGTTTTTAACCAGGTCGAAAACATCTTCCTGGCAACTCTTCATCAAATTATCAACTTGCCCGGCACTGATATCTTTATTATTTTTTTCAAGCTTGACATTCATGGCTTCACAATTGTATGGTTGGTGCGTTCGTATTCCAGTTCTTTGCCAGAGACTGGGCTTTTTTCTGAATGGCAGGTGGAAGTCCAATGTAAATCGCTTTGTTTATACATTCAAGTGCATTGTTTGTATCACATAGTTTTTCATAAGTAATGGCGATTTCAAAGTATAACATTGCATTTGATTCAGCTTTGCTGATGGCATTTTTATATTCTTCAATGGCTTTTTTCCACAGATTATGCTTATTATACATCTGTGCCATTCCCGAATAAAGCCTCCAGTCATCAGGATATTTTTTTAACAGTTTATTGATTAATGTCTCTACCTCATGAATGTCATATGATGTATTTACTTTTAGCTGAACGTTTTTAATTATTTCATCATTTGCTAACTTTCTGTTCTCTGCACAATCTAGCATATCCTCATACATCTCAGAGGCTGTTTGGTATCTTTTTTTCGGATCTTTCTCCAGCGATCTTGCAATTATTGATACAAGGCACTCGGGAATCTGATCATTTGGGGGAAATTCAACCGGAGCTTCACGGATCTGAATAAGTACTTCTCCCTGCGGCATATCATGTGTTATATTGAATGGAAACTTTCCATATAACATCTCATACATAGTAATCCCCAGCGACCATAAATCTGTATTAAAGGAAGCACCCTCCTTCCGGAAAAGCACTTCGGGCGACATATAATACAAAGCTCCAACCATTGAATCGGCCATTTCATTTGAATGGAGCAAACGTCCGATACCCAAGTCAGCAATTTTTGGCAGATTATCGTCGATGAGAATATTCTCCGGTTTGATATCCCTGTGTACAATCATATTCCTGTGAAGAACTTCAAGACCCTTCAGAATACCCATTGAAATTTCAACACACTGAGAAGGGGACAGGATTTTTTTCTTCCATAATTTTCCCATGAGGTCACGCAGGCTGCCTCCTTTCGCATATTTCATAACCATTACCACCTTGCCCTCAAATGAATAAGGTCCCAGATATTTAATTATGTGTTCTCCATCTTTTTCGGAAAGGTTAATGTTAAGTATTCCATTTATTTCCAATTCTTTCAACAAAACCAGCATTTTTTTTGTGTCAATCGGGATCTTCAGGGCCACATCCTCGCTTCCCCATTCTTCGATTAAAACGGGATCAATGATACGGGCTTGCCATGTCTGGGCAAAACTGCCTGTTCCAAGAAGATGTACAAGTTCAAATGAATTCTTTTCCATTGTTTATCCTGTTATCAATGTCATTTAATAGCCGCTATCAAAGCTTGCTTCATTTCTCCGGCTGTTCTTATCCTATTAACCGGATTATACTGTATCGATGCATTAATTACCCGGGCAATGGCAGGAGGAATATCAGCTTTGCGCTCCTCAACCGGAACTATGCTTTTCTCATCCAGATTCACGTTAAAGGGGTCCTTATTCCATGGATAATCTCTTGCATATTTGTCGGTACACATGAAATAGAGACTTGCTCCCAGTGAAAAAATATCGGACACAAAAGTTGTATTCCTGAAATCCATTATCTGTTCAGGCGCCATATATGGAACAGTACCAGCTGTCTCAAAGAATTTTGTCAGCATCTTTGATGTCTTAAGATTTTTTGCAAGACCGAAATCTGAAATTTTAGGAATTAACCCGGCTGCTGTCTGACAGAGGAGAATGTTTTCAGGTTTGATATCTCTATGAACAACATTATGATTATGCATAAATTCCAGACCGCCTAAAGTCTGAATTATGATTTCGCAGGCAGTTTCAGCTTTGAATCGCCCATTTTTTTTCTGGTATTTTGATAAATCAGTTCCTTCAACATATTCCATTACAATAAAATACATGCCATTGATAAATTTTGATTCAATAGTTCTTACAATGTTTTCATGAGAGAGCTGTTTGCCAATATTTATATCTCTGTCGATAAACCGTTCAACAGCTGACCTGTTGTTACTTATTTCCGGACGAATAACTTTTACTGCTACCGGCATTCCCGATTCAATGGACTTTCCAAGGTAAACATCGCCGTTCCCACCACCTCCGATACGTTTTTCAATATTATATCCCGGCAAAGCAGGCAGTTCAGCCGGTTTTTCAAATATTGTGATCTTGTTCAGCAATTCTTCAATAAAATCAGCTGCTTTTTGTTCTGCAGTTGTCTGTCCTATCTTATCATCATATTTTTTACTCTTTTGACACTCAATACAAACAAAGCCTGTATTTTCTAAATTGCCGGGTTTTGCGTCTGTCTCAATAAGTCTGCCACATTGGCTGCATTCAAGGTCATAAAGAATATTCCTGACAAGTAGTGAGGAGAATTTACCTACCCTGATCCTGTCACCTGAAACGATTTCTCTTATAAATGCACTTCGGTCAATATCTGCCAGATTAGAAACATTTGATATATTTGTGATCACTGGTTTCTGGTTTGACCTGCCTCCGAGTTCAATATCATTCAGAAATGTTTTATTTAAGCTGCCCAGGTCGCGAATAATTACTTTATCATGACTGGTCTCAATCAGGAAATGAAACCGTGAGATGGAAAGGTCGTTCTCGAAAACAAAGTAAGCCTGGTCAGATCTGCCAAACACAAATAAACCCGGCTCCCGGATACTTATCTCCTTCCCGGAAAATGGTCCCTCAGTAAAAGCTATTTCCAGTTTCATATCTCCGTTAGTTCATCAGGTTGCTTTAATCAAAACAGCAGTAATATTATCATGACCTCCATGATCATTGGCCATCTGAATGAGCATCTTAACTCTTTCTTCTATAGTTGATTCTTGCCCGAGAATTTCTTTTATATCATATTCTTTGACCATGTTAGTCAATCCATCAGTACATAACAATAGCAGATCGTCCTTTTTTAGAGGACAATTGGTATAGTCAGGGTCTATTTCAGGCATGGTCCCCACTGCTTTGGTAATCCTGTTTTTCAGGGGATGGTCCTCAGCTTCTTCCTTGGTAATATAACCCTGCCGGACCATCACTGCTACTGCCGAGTGATCTTCGGTAAGCTGAACCAGTTCTTTGTCCCTGTAAAGATATGCTCTTGAATCACCGGCATGACAAATATGAGCTATATTATCTGTACAATAACAGGCAACCAGTGTTGTTCCCATACCCTGCAGATTAATTTCTGAAACCGCCATTGAATGAATAACTTCATTTACCTTCTTCACGCAATCTGTCAGGAGTTCATCGATATTGGAAGTTTCACGGGTGAATAATTCTAAAAAGGTCGTACAGGCAATGCGGCTTGCCACTTCACCTGCACTATGTCCACCCATTCCGTCAGCTACAAGATAGAGGTACTTGTGGTCATCAACTATAAAATAATCTTCATTAATTTCCCTGTGTTTCCCAATATCGGTAGAACCGAATGAACTGATTATCAATTGTTGCATTGCAGAATTATTATAAGCATTTCAAATTTTAAGCCCTAAAACCAGAACATCATCGATCTGTTCCAGGTTCCCTTTCCATCTTTCAAATGTGTTTTTAAGAATATCTTTCTGGGTATAAAGCGTTTCATTATGATACTTTAAAAGAAGTTCTTTGAGATTGTGACTCATAAACCTTTTATTTGTCGATTGTCCTATCTGATCTGCATATCCGTCAGAGAACATATAGAGAACATCGCCCTTTGTCAGGGAGACCTCATGATTTGTGAAGGAATGCAATTCATCCTGTTTTTCAAGAAACGGTTTGGCAAACTTTGTGAACTCGAAGAATGTATTCGTAAAAGGATCAAGCAAACTGTTGACTGCAATTGGCATCCTGTCGCCCTTAATCTCGATCATTTCATCATTTCTGGCAATCCATAATAATCTGTTGGCACCTGAGAATTCAAGAGTGTTCTTATTTTTGTCGATTACAACAATCCCTATGTCCATCCCGTCCTTTGTCTCTTCAATCATTCCTTTCTGATGGAAAAGAGTAACTATGTGATACCGGAGCCTGTTCAGTATCCTATTTGCAGAAGTTATCCTGTCGATATTTGTAATCTGGTTCAGGAGGCTCATTCCGAGGATGCTTATAAAAGCACCGGGAATGCCATGTCCGGTACAATCTGCTATGGCAATCGTCAACTTGTTGTCTTTGAAAGTTATCCAGTAAAAATCACCGCCGATAATTTCTTTTGGCTGGTACAGCAGGAAATGATCCTGAACCAGTCCATTCAGATATTCCTCTTTGGGAAGCATCGCCTTCTGAAGCCTGCCCGTATGCTGAATGGAGTCAAAATATATTTGTTGCTGTTCGAGCACCTCATCAAGCTTGACCAACACGTCTTCGATCCTTTTCACCCTTAATGTCTCAGGGATATCATGGTCGCAAAGCAAAGCACTAATCTCTTTTCTTATATGTTCAATATTGTGCTTCATCCTGGCTATTTTTTTGAATTTGCTGCTGCATAACCGGAGAAGGCTGCCAGAAGGAACAGAAAGAAAAAGGCATTTAAAAGGCTGATGATAAAAGACCCGAAAAGAAAGATCCCGGAGATGAGCATAATTATAGAGAAGATGAGGATTAAAATAACCTCCTTCCCTTTCATATTCAGAAATAAACCTC
>PMIG01000113.1 GCA_003157055.1 Bacteroidales bacterium
TGAACAGCGCTTTAGGCCGCTGGACAGGCCCTGGCACTTCTAATACTTACGCCCGGATCGTAGAAGGTGATCCGTCAAACAATTTCAGCGTACCGAGCCAGTTCTATCTTCAGGATGGTTCATATTTCAGGTTAAAGACGTTACAGATAGGATATACATTGCCTATGTCTCTCATGGATAAAGTAAACTTTTCGAAAGCACGTATATATGTCAGCGTCAACAACCTGTTCACCCTCACAAAATATGAAGGATATGATCCGGAAATCGGGGGAGGACAATCTATCTACGGCATTGACCGCGGTGTTTATCCACAGGCCCGTTCGTTCATGGCAGGGATAGATTTTACATTTTAGTTACATTAAAAATCTACGACAATGAAAATAAAGTTCATTTTATATTCAACGCTCTTCACTGGATTATTGTTAACAGGAACTTCCTGCAGTAAGAGTTTCCTTGAAGTATCACCTACAGGAGAAGTTCTGGAATCGAACTATTACCAGACACCCGACCAGGTATTCAGTGCAATGGTAGCCGTTTATAACTGCACTGAAGCTGAAGCCGGATACGGCATCAACTGGTATGCAAATAAACTTGGCCCTCTGAATGCAGCTGCCGACGAATGTTATGCCGGTGGAGGTTCCTCATCCGATATGATGGCATACCAGGTATGGAATAACTATACCATGACCTCTGCGAATGCTATTTCTTCAAAATTCTGGGCCATGGATTATGCCGGTATCAACAGGGCCAATATTCTTATCTCAAAACTAGGAACTCCTGTAACAGGCTTAGCCGATGCAGACAGAGACAGATATATTGCTGAATGCAAAACCCTAAGAGCTTATTTCTATTTTGAGCTTGTCAGGCTGTTCAAAAATATTCCTCTTACGACAGTACCTATAGCTACTTCTGATATGTACAATATAGTACAGGCGGTACCGGACTCCGTGTATGCCCAGATAGAAAGGGACCTTAACGCAGCTATTCCGGTATTGCCATCTACTGTTGCTACCACGGAATACGGTAGGCTTACAAAGGGATCAGCCATGGCATTGCTGGGCAAGGCCATCCTATATGAGAACAACACTGCCCGAATGGCAGATGCCGCTTCCTGGTTAAATAAAGTAAATACATCGGGAGTATATCACCTGCTTGCTAACTACAAGGATATATTTGATCCGGGAAATAAATTCAATGCAGAATCAATCTGGGAGATCAGCCATAGCGGAACATCACAGGCATGGTGGGGCCCAAGTGATTTCAGGGGCAATGTTTACTGTACAATGATCGGGCCAAGGAGCTACTCTGCCGTTGGTACGCCGGACGCCGATCATATATATTATTCAGGATGGTCTTTTAATCCCATCATTAAAGCTTTCGCTACAAAGATCCACAACGACCCGCGTTACAAGTACACGGTCGCCGATCTTGATAGCCTTGTGGCTATAGGGCAGGCTACTTATTCCGGCTCTGCCGGTTATATGAACACCGGGTTATTCATTCAGAAATATGCTGCTCTCCTGAAATGGAAATGTGTAACAGGGCAGGCTGAACTGAACTGGCCTAATGATGTAATCGAGATTCGTCTTGCTGATACTTATCTTATGGAAGCTGAAGCGCTGGTCCGCGGAAGCGGCGACCTTGTAAGGGCTAAAGCTCTTCTTGATGCAGTTCGCGCACGCGTTGGACTGCCATCTGTTCCGGTAACTCTGGATAATATTTATAACGAGCGCATGCTTGAACTGGCAACTGAAGGACATCGCTGGTTTGACCTTGTGCGTACCGGGAAAGCAGCTTCCGTGCTGGCATTTAAAGGATTTGTAGCCGGGAAGAATGAAATATTGCCTATTCCTCTTGAAGAGCTTAATAACACTAAGCTGATTCAAAATCCGAATTATTAATGATTAACAGGTGATTTACAGATTAAAATGTATTACTATGAAAAAACATAATAAACTTATATTCGGGGCTTTCTCTGCCGTGATAGTGTTGGCCGGGATTGTCCTGTTCTTTGGCTGCAAGAAAGAGGCAACCCTTAAGCTGGGTACTGCTCCAACGGCGGGTTTTGATGCTATCATCGGCACCGACGGACATACAGTGACCCTGGTAAACAAATCGAACATGGCAACTATCCCCTATTGGGCTGCTCCGGACATCAACCTGGGATATGGTGATCTTCAGGGCGATTCGGCAAAAGTGAATTTTATATTCCCGGGGACCTACACCATTAAAATGCTGGTTGTCGGACAGGGCGGAATGGATTCTCTGACTAAAACAGTTACCACTACCAATCCTGATCCAAATGCCTGCAGCTCTACAACAGCGTTAGGCTTTCTTGCCTCATGCACTCAAAAAACCTGGAAACTTAATCCGGCAGCAGGAGCTATTGCGGTAGGTCAGTTTGCCGGAGACGGAGGCTGGTGGGCAAGCGGATCCGGAGATGTGACTCTCAGGTCATGTATGTTCAACGATGAATATACTTTCAAATTCAATAAGGCCGGAGATTTCATATATAATGACCAGGGAGATTTTTGGACTGACGGTGGAACTGGCTGGCCAGGGGGTGCTGGTTGTTATAATAGTTCTCAGTATACAGCCGATCAGCAGGCATGGGGATCTGGTAATTTTCACTATGTGATTATTCCGGGAGCAGGAGCAAAAGGATTAGGACAGATAAAACTGATCGGTTCGGGTGCTCATTTTGCATTACAAAAACCGATCAATGGGACTGATGCCCCTAATGTTGTAACGGCAACCTCAGTTACTTATGATATCTGGAGCATGCAGCATATTACTGATATATCTGGAACGTATGACCTTCTTACTGTAACCTTGCATTATGGTAACTGGAGCCCGACAGAAGGCTGGTGGACATATACGCTCAGGTCATATTAAAATATATATTGAGCATAAGTCTATTGGATTAAGAGAAAAGTTCTCATTAGATTAATCTAACTTAAATAGCCGGTCAACAAATTGATTGGCCGGCTATTTTCTAATAATTTTGCATATTTACCGGAAAACCCATGAGAATTATAGCTTTAATAGTATTCCCTCTTCTTTTATGCACCAGCTGCAACAAACATGATAACACAAATGGCAATAATCCCAAATTGTCATCGCTGACTGTCGGAGATGTGACCCATGCCCGCGACGGAAAGGAAACAACAACTTATCGGTTTGTTATTGATGTATACCCTGTAAGTTCAAGTGCAATTACAGTCAATTATACAACAAAGGATGGAACTGCAGTTAGCGGAACAGATTATGCTCCAGTGTCAGGCATGCTGACTTTACCGGCTAAAGCGTATTCCGGCTATATTGATGTAATAGTTACTGCAGACAGCCTCCGACAGGATGATCAAACCTTTACACTGGAACTGAGCTCGCCAGTTAATTCCACGCTTTCGGCTACACATGCGACCGGGACAATTCAAAACCCGGGAACATATCTGCCTATCGATAATTCAGGTTATACTTCTGCAGCAAGCTATACAGGAATGACATTGGTCTGGAGCGACGAATTCAATGGGAAAACACTTAATTCAAGTAACTGGACATATGAAACAGGCGGCGGAGGATGGGGAAACAGTGAGCTTGAATACTATACCAACAGTGTGAATAATACCTTTTTAACAGGTGGTTATCTTGTAATAGAAGCAAGAAAAGAAACAATAGGCACTAATAACTACACTTCTGCAAGGCTTAAAACTGAGGATAAAAAGACATTTACTTACGGAAGGATCGATATCCGGGCAAGGCTTCCGAAAGGTCAGGGATTGTGGCCNNACCCTCAAAAAATATATGGCACTGTTCATTGGGGCATTGCCGGACAATCTAATCACCCATCCAGCGGAGGAAATTATTCAATTTCTGCAGGAGATTTTTCAAGCAGTTTTCATGTCTTCAGCCTTCAGTGGGATTCCACAAAAATGGACATCCTGCTTGATGATGCAGTGTACAAAACTGTCTATAAGACTGATATGGGATCTACTTACTACAGTATTTTTGAAAAGCCGTTTTTTTTCGTCTTTAATGTTGCGGTCGGAGGAAGCTGGCCCGGCAACCCTAATTCGTCCACTTCATTCCCTCAGCGTATGATTGTCGATTATGTAAGGATATATCAATAGGTTAACATACTTATCTAAAAATTCACAGATGCTTCTTTTGCATCCTAATATTTAAAACAATGAGCTTGAAATCATATCTGACCTCGGCGGCAGGAATAGTTATAGTTCTGTTTCTGATCCTAAGTTCCTCATGCAATAAGTCCAAAAAGGAACCCAATGGGAACACTGATACAACCGGGGTAATAACCCCCGTCAAATATGTAAACACAGACGTTATGTTCTGGCTTACAAAGGCAGATTCATCGATCAGGTTTAAAAGACAAAATGTTGCATTGAATTTCGCCATTTCAGGTACTGCAACAAATTCAATAGCAGTAGATTCTACTCAGACCTATCAAACCATTGATGGTTTCGGATTTGCATTGACAGGCGGAAGCGCTTACCTTATAAACCGGCTTCCGGCAACAAACCGGAATAACATTTTACATGAATTATTCGCATCTGACAGTACCTTTATCGGGATCAGCTACCTGCGAATCAGCATAGGTTCTTCTGATTTGAATTCTTATGTCTTTTCTTATGCCGATGGTGCAGGCGACACTAATCTGATACATTTTGATATTACGCCTGACACCTATGATCTGATACCTGTTCTGCAGTCCATATTGGCAATTAATCCTGACATAAAAATACTTGGATCTCCCTGGTCGGCACCTGCATGGATGAAAACAAACAACAGTTCCATAGGTGGCTCTCTGAAACCGGTATGTTATAGTATATATGCCAACTATTTCGTTAAGTACCTGCAGGCAATGAAGGCTCAGGGTATAACACTGGATGCCATTACCGTTCAGAATGAACCTGAGTATGGAGGAAATAACCCGAGCATGGTGATGTCAGCCACGGAACAGGCTGCTTTTGTGAAAGGTTACCTTGGACCCGCATTCAAGGCTGCGAATTTAACAACCAAAATCCTTATTTTTGATCATAACTGCGATCATCCAAATTATCCTATCACTGTCCTCAGCGATGCTGACGCCCGTCAATATATCGATGGATCAGCTTTCCACCTTTATGGAGGTGATATTTCAGCACTTACAACTGTTCATAATGCCTATCCCGACAAAAACGTCTATTTCACGGAACAATGGGTCGGAGGAAGCTCCACAAATAATTTTGCACCCGATCTGAAATGGTGCACTAAAAATCTCGTTATCGGAGCCCCGCTGAACTGGAGTAAAAATGTGATTCAGTGGAACCTTGCAAATGATCCTCATTATCAACCTCATACACAGGGAGGATGTTCTACCTGCCTTGGAGCGCTTACAATAGGAACATCCATTAGCAGGAATGTTTCCTATTATATTATTGCACATGCCTCTAAGTTTGTCAAATCGGGATCGGTCAGAATTGGATCATCAGTTGTTTCCGGTCTGCCAAATGTTGCTTATAAAACACCTGAAGGTAAGAAAGTGCTGATTGTATTGAATGAAGGAAGCTCAACCCAGTCGTTCAATATTAAGTTTGGCGATAAATATGTGACATCATCCCTTGAAGGAGGTTCAGTAGCGACATATGTCTGGTAATATTTTGTAAAACTTATTTTTATTATAATCTATGAATTCAATTAAACGATTATCAACCGCTCTGTTTATTCTTGTGATTCTGCTGGCCGGCTCCTGCAGCCGCAACCAGGCAGGCAAAAATGACGTAGAGGGCAAGGTTGAGAGGCTCCTTGCACAAATGACACTTGATGAAAAGATAGGCCAGATGTCCCAGCTCGAAGCCGGGATGATTGGCACTGAGGAAAATCTCAAAAAAGCCGTGAGAGATGGAAGATGCGGTTCCTTACTGAATTGCTGGGGTGTCGAGAGAGTCAACGAATTACAGAGAGTTGCAGTTAAGGAGAGCCGGCTGGGAATACCACTGATCATAGGTAGAGATGTTATCCATGGTTATCGTACAGTATTTCCTATTCCTCTTGGAATGGCAGCCTCCTGGGATCCGGAAATAGTCAGGAAAGCTTTCCGTATCGCAGCCACGGAGGCTTCGTCACAGGGAATCAAGTGGGCCTTCGCTCC
>PMIG01000262.1 GCA_003157055.1 Bacteroidales bacterium
GCAATGATCGCAAGAGGACTGGAACCTGATTTTCCGGCTGATGCGCTTGACGAATTAACGAAAATAACCTTGCCGGCTGTTTATCAGAATTCTGGTGTAAAGGATCTGCGTGACAGACTATGGTGCTCAATTGATAATACTGATTCACTTGATCTCGATCAGTTAACTTATGCCGAGCAGTTATCCGAAAACAAGGTTCGGGTGTTTGTCGCTATATCGGACGTTGATGCTCTGGTAGGTGAACAATCAAAAATTAATCTTCATGCCAGCAAAAACACGACATCTGTTTATACTGTAGCCCAGATGTTTCCAATGCTACCTGAAAAACTTTCAACAGATCTTACTTCATTGAGTTTCGATGCCGACCGTTGTGCTATAGTGGTTGAGATGGTAGTAGGTAAAGATGGTTCAGTGGAACAATCCGATGTTTATTCTGCAATTGTACGTAATCGTGCAAAACTCAACTATATTAGTATAGGTTCCTGGCTCGAAGGAACCGGTCCGGTTCCCTCAGAAATTACCAGTGTTAAAGGATTAGCTGAAAATATAAAGCTGCAGGACCAGGTGGCACAAAAGATGAAAGAGTTACGTTATGAGCATGGTGCCTTAAATCTTGAAACTTTTGAAGCCGTCCCGGTTTTTGATGGTGATACTTTAAGCGAAATGAAGGTGGAGAAGAAAAACAGGGCTAAAGATCTGATTGAAGATTTTATGATTGCGTCAAATGGCGCTACAGCCAGATTCCTGACGGGGAAAAATTTTCCTTCAATAAGGAGAGTTGTCCGTGTTCCCAGGCAGTGGGACAGAATCGTTGAACTGGCCTCAGAGCATGGATTTTCCCTGCCGGCAAAGGCTGATTCCAAATCGCTTTCTGAATACCTGAAGTTTTTCGAACAAAAAGATCAGGTTCATTATACAGATATGTCGCTTAGTGTGCTTAAGCTTTTAGGGTCGGGCGAATATATTCTTGAAAAACCTGGCGACAGCGAGGAAGGTCATTTTGGCTTGGCCGTAAAAGATTATATGCATTCTACTGCTCCCAACAGACGGTATCCTGATCTTGTCACACAACGACTGCTTAAAGCAGCAATCGCGAGTAAGCCGGTTCCTTATACTCTGGAACAACTGGAACAAATTGCGAACCGGTGTACCTCGAAAGAAGATGATGTAAAAAAATTGGAGCGGCAGGTTGAAAAGTCAGCCAATGCTATGCTTTTGGAATCAAGGATTGGAGAAGAATTTGATGCCATTGTCAGCGGCTCTTCACCAAAAGGTACGTGGATACGTCTTTTCAACCCGCATGTCGAAGGTAAACTGGTGAAAGGATTTATTGGATTAAAAGTGGGTCAGAAACTCAAAGCACGACTCATACAAATCAATGTTGAAGCAGGGTTCATCGATTTTGAACTGGTTGTATGATATAATTTCGTTTACTTTAAGTAATATCTTTCAGTCTAAACACATTTACTTTTGAATTGTTAATATGAATCAGACTTTTTAAAAACAAAAAATCATGGCTAAATATTCCAAAAAAGCTCAAGATAAAATTGAAACTGTAATGCTTGAATATAAGCATGGCAAATTAAAATCTGGCAAAGGAGGCAAAGGTGGAGTAGTAAAAAGCCGTAAACAGGCAATAGCAATAGGTTTGAGTGAAGCGCGGCAAGAAGGAGACAAAGTCCCTAAGAAAGAAAGTTGATAGTACAATTTCTGAACGCATTATGAAAGACCTTCAATTCATTGCATCTCTTCTTTTATTATAGAAATGAAAGAGTATTTTCCATTTTTTCAAAAATATCGAAAAGCGCTGATTCTGGCGCCAACGTTAGTCATCATAGATGTTTTTTGCGAAATTGTCCAACCCAAACTCATGTCAAAAATTGTGGACCTGGGTGTAAGCCAGAAGAGCTTATCGTATGTTCTTCACACGGGTGGAATTATGGTAGCCCTGTCACTTGTGGCTATTGCAGCCAACGTTGGTAATATTTACTATTCATCGCATGCTTCAGTTGGATTTGCAGCTGAACTTCGGAAAGGCATATTCAATAAAATTCAGAAATTATCTGTTTCAAATATAGAAAGCCTGAGTTCTGCATCGCTGGTTACAAGACTCACTAACGATGTAAATATCCTTCAGGAGGTAATCATGATGTCGTTGCGCTTAATGATACGCGCCCCGTTAATGTTATTGTTTGCAGTTGTAATCGCAATAAGCATTAATGCCGGTTTGGCATCCATTATTGCCATAGCTATACCGGTACTGGCTGTAATTATTTATTATATTCTCCGCCGTGGCCTTCCTTTTTTTGAAAAAGTACAGCGAAAGCTCGATAAGGTAAATGCAACAATTCAGGAGAATCTGGTCAATGTGCGCGTTGTGAAATCTTTTGTACGTGAGGACTTTGAAAAGAAGAAGTTTGGCTTTTCAAACAACGAATTAAGGGAAATTTCTGTTAAAGCATCAGGTACAGTTGTGCTTATTCTGCCGGTTATGCAACTGGTAATGAATATTTCTATTGTTGCAATAGTTTGGTTTGGAGGCAATAAGATCATTTCAGGCACATTTCAGGTGGGTCAACTGATGTCATTCATTACCTATATAACTCAAATTCTGATGTCGCTGATGATGCTCTCAATGACACTCATGACTTTAGCCAGAGCCGGGGCCTCTTCTGAACGTATTCTTGAAGTACTAAATGCCAAAGTGGATATCTTCGATTCCCCTTCTGCAATAGAAAAAAATCTGACAGTAAAACTTGGAAAGGTGGAATTTGAAAATGTTTTCTTTAAATATCATTCAGATGGCAGTGAGTATGTTTTGAAAAACATAAGTTTTACCATTCTTCCCGGCGAAACGGTAGCCCTGATTGGCGCTACAGGTTCTGCTAAAACCACTCTGGTTCAGCTGATCCCACGTTTATATGAAGTTTCAAAGGGTCGTGTACTTGTTGATGATGCGGATGTTCGTGATTTTACGATGCAAAACCTGCGGAAGAACGTTAAACTGGTGCTTCAGCAAAATGAATTGTTTTCAGGTACAATCAAGCAAAACCTGAAATGGGGTAATCCTGAAGCTTCGGATGAAGAGATTGTGACAGCAGCCAAAGCTTCTCAGGCTCATGATTTCATTCAATCATTTCCAAAACAATATGAGACAGTTCTGGGACAAGGCGGAGTGAATATTTCTGGCGGTCAAAAACAAAGACTTTGTATCGCCCGTGCAATTCTGAGAAAACCGTCAATTTTAATCCTGGACGATAGTACCAGCGCCGTTGATACAACAACCGAAGCTAAAATAAGAGAGTCATTCAACGGACATCTTAAGGATACGACCAAAATCATTATCGCACAAAGGATCAGCTCCATCATGTCAGCTGATAAAATTATATTACTCGATAATGGAGAAATAATCGGAACAGGCACTCATACCGAATTGATGATCAACAATCCGGTTTATAAGGAAATCTACAATTCACAACTTCTGCAGAAGGAGAACGAATTATGACTAACCCAACTACTTCCAGCGGCAAATTAACCCTGTCTGGCCTTCCAGGAAGACGTGCCAGGATTGCAGTAGAAAAACCCAAAAATTCAAAACAGGTTATTCTCCGATTATGGAAATATTTAATTCGGGAGAAATCGCTTTTGTTCTTCATCGTAATCCTGTTGCTGATCAATACCGGCGCTACTCTCGCGGGATCTTATTTGTTACGCCCGATAATCAATAACTATATCCTTCCCCATAATATACCCGGATTGATCCGTATGATACTCTTGTTGCTAAGTATTTATATAGTTGGCTCACTAGCTGCAATCTGGCAAAACAGGATGATGATATCAGTGGCTCAGAAAACAGTTAGTACAATCAGATCTGATCTTTTCAGCAAGCTTCAGACTTTGCCTCTTAAATTTTTTGATAGCAACAACCATGGCGATTTGATGAGCCGATTCACGAATGATGTCGATAATGTAAGTGATTCTCTGAATACCAGTATCTTGCAGTTATTTACCAGTACTATAACCCTGACCGGTATATTTACTTTAATGGTCTATATCAGCCCGACGCTTACGGTGGTTACATTGTTTATCGTTCCGCTTATGCTCCTGGTGGCTTCGAGGATAATTAAAAAAAGTAAAAGTTTTTTTACATCACAACAGGTTTCCCTAGGTATTGTGAATGGCTATGCGGAAGAAATGATCAGAGGCCAGAAGGTGGTAAAATTGTTCTGCTATGAAGAAACTGTATCGGCAGATTTTGAGAAAATCAATTACGAGCTGCGCGACAAAGCCACTAAAGCTCAGTATTATTCAGGCGTTATGATGCCTGTGATCCAGAATTTGAATACCATTAATTTTGCCCTTACTGCTACGGTTGGCGGATTACTGGCAATTTTCAGGGGGCTAGATCTGGGTGGTCTGGCTGCTTTTCTGCAGTATTCCAAACAGTTTGGAAGACCGGTTAATGAAATCTCAAGTCAGTATAATACTTTACAATCGGCTCT
>PMIG01000056.1:0-1577 GCA_003157055.1 Bacteroidales bacterium
GAAGAACTATATTTATAGTATTGAGCCCAATACGGCTCTGGAGGAAATTAACCAATATGAACATGTTGATAGTCTGCGCTCTTCCATTCAGTATTTTGACGGCCTTGGAAGACCGATCCAAAACATTCAGATAATGGGTTCTCCTGATCGTAATGACATAGTAACTCCGATAAAATATGATGAATTCGGACGTGAAGCCGTAAAATATCTTCCTTTTGTTAATACCAACAATGGAGGAAAGTTTGTAACAGGAGCAATAAATGCTCAGAAAACATTCTACAATGGATCTTCCTGGTTCCCAAATGATACGGCTAATGCCAAAACAGTTTTTGAAAGTTCTCCTCTGAACAGGGTAATGGAGCAGGGTGCTGCAGGAAGACCCTGGCAGCCATATAGCTCCGCTGATACTACAAGCGGTCACACAATTAAATTCACTTACTCCTCAAACGGGAGCTATGATGTACTGTTATGGCTAATAGTCAATGACAGCACACTGCAAAACACAGGAGGTATCTTACACAATTCCTTGTACTATTACCCTTCAGGAACCTTGTATAAAGATATTTCAAAAGATGAAAACTGGATGACAGGTTCATTACATACTAGTGAAGAATTCAAGGATAAGGAGGGGAATGTAATTCTAAAACGGACATATGTATTAAACGGCACGAACATAGTTCCACTTGAAACGTATTATATATATGATGATTTTCATCTGTTAAGATATGTTTTGTCACCAAAGGCAACAGGTCTCATCATCTCGTCAGTCAGTACATCGTTGACTCCAAGCAATACATTGATTAAAAATTTATGTTATTATTATAAATATGATAGCAGGCTAAGGTTGATCATAAAACAGCTCCCTGGGGCAAAGCCAGTATTTATGGTTTATGATAAAAGAGACAGACTGGCACTTACCCAGGACGGGAATAACAGACCGACAAAATGGTTATTTACAAAATATGACTTCCTTAACAGACCAGTACTGTCAGGCATTCTTACATACTCATCGGGGAAGACCCAGGCTGAAATGCAGACTATTGTGGATGCCGCATATACCGGCAGCTCTCCCAGAACTTATTTTATTGAGAAAGATTCCACACAAACAACCACACTTGGTTTTACCAATGTATCATTCCCTAGCTCAACAGACGGCAACATTGAATATCTTGCTGCGACATATTTTGATGATTACAATTTTGCCGGGAGAAAGCAATTTGACAGTAATATAAATATCTCCGATTATTCGGATAATTCCGGGAACACTCATTATTTTGATCTTGCAAAAGGGCAGATCACAGGGACAAAAATCAAAGTACTGGGAACCTCGGAATATATTACTTCGACCAACTACTATGATGATCATTACAGGCTGATTCAATCGCTTAAGAATCTTTATAACGACACCGGCGGGAAAGAGATAACGGGGAACAGGTACGATTTTACCGGGAAAGTATTACAAAACAGGCAGAAGCAAACATTCAACGGTATATCGACCACTATTGACAAGTATTTTACATATGATAACGTTGGAAGATTGTTAAGTATCGGATCTAGTATCAATGGTGGTGACATCA
>PMIG01000056.1:1687-2547 GCA_003157055.1 Bacteroidales bacterium
AAAGAGAGACAGTTCAACGGAAATATATCAGGAATTATCTGGAACCGTGATACCGTACCATCTTTAACAGCAAAATGCGCGTACAGCTTCAGGTATGATGCCCTGAACAGGATCATTAACGACTATTACGGTGACGGTTCCACATTAGTCAATTCAGAAAAATTCAGGGAATATGATTACGCTTACGATTTAAACGGGAATTTACTTTCTCTTAAACGCAATAATAATTCGGGCACTCAGATAGATAATCTTTCATATACATACCTTTTAGGCGGATCAAGCAACCAGCTTGCTATGGTAGGGGATAACACGGCTAATCCCTCGGGCTTTAATGACGGTAATACTTCAGGAAATGATTATTCGTATGATAATAATGGGAACCTCACCAAAGATCTTAATAAAGGATTCAGCTCGATAACATATAATTTCTTAAATTTACCAAATGTACTAACCAAGGGTGCCACGAGTCTGACCTATTACTATGATGCAATGGGAACAAAGCTGAAGCAGGTAAAGGTTGAAGGAGGAAATACGACAAGCAGATATTATCTTGACGGATTTGAATATGATAATTCCAAAGCACTCAGCCTGATCCATATGGAAGAAGGCGTTATTAATAAGAATGGAAGCACATTCCAGTACGAGTATTATATAAAGGATCATCTGGGAAATACAAGGATAGCATTCACGCCTGGCACAAACAATACTGTTACATTAGTGCAGTCCACAGATTATTACCCGTTTGGGTTGAAATACAGCACTCAGTACGATAATTCTTCAGGAAATAAATACCTATATAACGGAAAAGAATTACAGGATGGTTTAAGTCTGGATTGGTACGATTACGGCGCAAGGTTTTA
>PMIG01000376.1 GCA_003157055.1 Bacteroidales bacterium
TTTTCTCACAAAGCCATATTCTGCTGCTGAGCTCAACGAAGCGGTAAGCTTTGCGCTTAAGGATGATGAACCAGTCGGCAGCGAACAAAACCATTCTCTTCTCATTGGATCCAGCGACTACATGAAAGAACTCAAAGATTCAATCAGGCGTATAGCGCAGACCGACAGCACTGTTTTGATTACCGGATTGAGCGGCACCGGAAAGGAACTTGTCGCGCGCACCGTTCACCAATTAAGTAAACGGGCTGGTCGGCCGTTTATTCCTGTTGATTGTTCGTCGCTGGCTGAAAATCTAATGGAGAGCGAACTTTTCGGACATGTCAAGGGCTCCTTCAGCGGCGCCACGGAATCACGCGAAGGCCGTTTCCAGATGGCGGATACAGGGACTTTATTTCTTGACGAAATTTCCAATATCAATTTGAATATTCAGGCAAAGTTGCTGAGGGTGATTCAGGAACAGGAAGTTCCACGGGTAGGCAAATCGTCACCTGAAAAAGTTGATGTACGGTTAATAACGGCAACCAACAGTGATTTACATGCTGAAATCGCAGCGGGAAAATTCAGGGAAGACCTGTTTTACCGTCTCTCAGTTGTTCCTTTGGATATAAAGCCTCTGAAAGAGCACAAGGCGGATATACTTACTATCGCCGAGCATTATCTCGATTATTATCAAAAAAAGCATAAGAGCAAAGTAAGGCTCCTTTCTGAAGAAGCAAAAAAATCGCTATTGTCATACAAGTGGCCCGGAAACGTCAGAGAACTGAAAAATACCATTGAACGCTTGTGCGTCCTTTGCGACCACGAAATAGTAAATTTATCAGATATTTTTTACTATGGTCAGGGTGAAGGAGCAAAAACGCCGGTAGTGGATTCTTCCTCAGGCAAGGTAACCCTCGTCGATATCGAAAAAGAGCACATCGAAAAAGCTCTTAAACACTTCCATTTTCAGATTAACAAAACGGCAGAATTTCTCGGTATCAACAGAAAGACTCTGAGAATAAAAATACGCAACTTCAATATAAAGATAGAGTATTAATCAAGGGGCGTTTTGCCCCGTAAGCATATTTTTACAGCTTATCATAATAACATAATCAATTAATTCAATATCTTATAAACTGGCATTATCTTTGCTACTATTGAAATAAAAAAGCATTATGGAGGTGTTATTATGACGATTAAAAAGAAAATACTCCTGATAGATGATGACAAAGATTTCTTGTTCGCCACAAAACTTATTTTGGAAAAAGGCGGCTACGAAGTGTTTATGGCGGAAGATGGGAAAACCGGCGTTGAGATGTGGAAATCAGTAAATCCGGATCTGGCCATTATCGATATGATGATGGAAACTTGGGGTGAGGGCTTCGAAGTATTGAACAAAATCCGCTCCACCGATACGGGAAAAGAAACGCCTCTTTTTATGCTGAGCGCTGTCGATCTTCAGGGCCCTTACAACTCCTTTGAACCGCCTCCGGAATTCCCCAAAGTCAATAAGGTATTGCAAAAGCCCATAAAAGCGGATGACCTTCTCAATTACATTGCTAAGGCACTGGGCAGCAAATAGCCATGACAGACAAGTCTGGAAAACCTCTTATTCTTATCATCGATGATGAAGAAGCTCTTCGTGACGGGTGCAGTCAGGTGCTGGAAAAAGCCGGATACGCTGTGCTTACTGCCGAGCAGGGAATAGAGGGCATCAAGCTGGCACGGGAACACGTACCTGATATGGCTTTTATTGATCTCAAAATGCCCAATATATCGGGGATGGAAATAATTGAGATTCTCTCACGGGACATACCTGATATTGTTCTCGTCATGATCACAGGATTTGCGACTATCGTCTCGGCAGTCGAAGCCATGCAAAAGGGCGCTTACGACTATCTTCCCAAACCATTTAACCCTGATCAATTAAGAGCTTTGGCAAGGCGCGGGCTGGAACACCGCAACCTCAAAATCGAGACGAAGAGACTCAGGGTAGAAAAAGACCTGATGGAGAGAAACTTCATTACTTTTGTAAGCCACGAAATGCGTTCTCCGCTTGTCGTTATCCGGCAATATATCGAGGCGCTGAACGAAATAGCGGGAGACCGCTTCGACAAAGACGTTAAGGAAATCATTGAACGATGCAGAAAACGCATCCAGAATCTTGAGGAACTGGTTGAACACTGGCTGGACATCAGCCGGATAGAGGATGGCACCTTTGCACAGCAGAAAGTCAGTTTGAGCTTGGATTCCATCATTTCCCGGAGCGTGGAGGAAATGATCCCTGTCTGCCGGAAGCGGGGAATTTCTTTGGAAACTAATATTCCCCAAAAGTTACCCCAGATAACAGGAGACGCGGAAAGCTTGGTACGCGTTTTTACCAACATTATCGGCAACGCGACAAAATATACTCCTGAGGGGGGCAAAATAACAGTTACCTGTCAACACGACGAATTNNAAAAATGAAAAACACAGCGGTTCCGGTCTGGGATTGACATTCTGCAAAAAAATAATGGAGTCACACAAAGGCTGTATCGCAGTTTCGTCAAAGGAAGGCGAGGGAACGACGTTTGTGCTAACATTCCCCTCCCAAATTGATCCGGAGCGAAAAAGGATGGGGGCAGTTTCTTAAATCTATTTGAAGAATAATACTTCTTCNNTTTCATAATAATGATGTTGCGGACAGATGCTTTTGCTGCAATCAAAACGCGCCGAGGCTGCTGATTGTCCGGCATATTGAAAGTCAAATGATGGTTCACCTTTGCCCGGAATGCATGGTAGAACACAGCGATGATTATCTTTTGGACAACACAAGACCGTGGCTCGGCCCGAAGGGAAATACGTAAATAGAACTGTAATAAATCTCTCCCGGGGATGAATTATTTTGATACTTTGGCGGGAAAGGCAATGCCTTGCCTTGGTGATTTTAATTCTGGATAATAGATAATATCCATAGGAATGATCAATGATGGCCGCAAAGAAAAGGAGTCAGCAACACTCATGAACTATGACGAGATAGAATATTATCTA
>PMIG01000120.1:0-4954 GCA_003157055.1 Bacteroidales bacterium
ATAGGCTCTGTCTTTCCATGATCCGCCTTTATAAACTCTTGCGTTATCGTTAATAAGGGTTGTGTAATCACTGTTCTCGCCTGTACCAATATCCTGGGCATACATTCTGAGAGAGCCCTGTTTGAGGTCGGGAGTCTTCCAATCGGTTGTGACGGAAGAAGGCTGGTCGCCATCCCTGTAGTTTCTGTAATCGCCTTTCTGATAGTTGTATCTAGTTGCAACGTCGGCATCTTTAACAGTATCGACATAAAGTCTTCCAAGATTTCCTTTCGTAACAACTTTGCCATTAGCATCACGGCGAAGGTCGGTATAGACGTTTCCTCTGAAGGGATTGAATTCGTCGAAATCGTCGGAGGTAAGAGGACGATATACATCCTGAACCCACTCGTTCACATTTCCGGCCATGCAGTAAAGTCCATAATCATTAGGCCAGTATGATTTAACGTCTGTAGTAATACTTGCATTATCGTTCAGGCTTCCTGCAACACCCATCATATCGCCGCGTCCACGAACAAAGTTAGCCATCATTTCGCCGCGTGCCTTGGTAGATGAGTTCCTGACATTATGACCGTCCCAAGGGAAAATTCTTCTTTCATAAACTCTCTCCTCAAAGGTATTTCCCCTGAGGGCATATGCAGCAAATTCCCATTCAGCTTCGGTAGGGAGGCGGTAGCTTGGAAGAAGCAGTCCATCTTCAAAATTTGTTCTTCTTTCGGTCTGATTTGGATTAAGGCTTTCCCTGAGCTGGTTAACCACGCCTTCGTACTGGCCAGCAAGATATGATTCTGTATTGAAGTTATTCTGATTTTTCTGATCAGGATCCGGATTCAGTTCTCCCTCATCGATAAGCAACTTTTCATTTACCCTGTCAGTTCTCCAGAGGCAGAAGTCATTAGCCTTGATCCAGCTTACGCCTACAACAGGATAGTTATTATATGAAGGGTGACGGAAATAGTTTTGCACATAGGGATCGTTGAAACCCATCGGGCTTCTCCAGACGAGAGTATCAGGAAGAGCTCTCCTGTAAACCTCAGGGTAATCTACATAAACCCTTCTCAGCCAGAAAAGGTATTCGCGGTAATCCACGTTCCTTACCTCAGTTTCATCCATATAGAATGAAGAGACGGTAACTGTCCTTGGCTTGTTGTTCCAGTCGAACAACACATCCTGTGCGACCTGCCCCATTGTAAATCGTCCGCCTTCGATAAGGACAAGGCCCGGACCTGTTTGCTGCTCTGCTCCGAGTGTTACCTCAAATCCGCCCATATCAGGGTCATTATATTTCCATCCTGTGGAGGTAGAGGTATTTTCACCATTTTTTTTCTTGAATATACTGCACGAGAAAAGAAAAAATGAGGCAAACATTACAATCAGTACTGCTCTAAATTTATGCATAACTCCTTTAGTTTTATGTCTTTTTAGAATAATCAAAGATAATAATTTTTATAAAAAACTACTTTTTAATCATCAAATATAACTACAATTCAGGAAAATTTATTGTTTTGACTGTTTTTCTTTTATCAACATTATTTAAACTTAAAGCGATGCCTGTACTATGCATCAGAGATACCGGAAGAAGGCTTTCTCCGGATGCAATATTAAAACGATAATTGTAAAAAACAACTATTATTCCGGTTTTAACTGAAAATCCTGCCTGCAGATCAATATTTTTCTGATTGTCGGCTAGCAGTACAGAATTGATTGACAGATTTTTAGTCTCAAAAACAGCACCGGCACCTGCTGTGAACAATCCCTTGCTGAATTCAATTTTGCCTGTCGGACGCAGGAATAGCTTTTTCCCGGCATCAATATCTATTTTTCCCGAAGCATGAAACAGGATATTCCGGTACAGCCTGTTACTTGCCAGCTCAGAATTGCTGAGATCGGGTTCGGTAAGATGGTTAAATGCGATTCCGCCGAATACCCTGCCGGCAATAAAAAGAAATCCTGTGCCAACATCGAAAACTGTTTTCCCTCTTGATGAAAGCGATTCGCCGGAAATATTTACAACTCCATCGAGCGGGTCTATCTGATCAGGAAGAATTGTTCCGCTGAAGTCATATCCCCTGTGAAAAAACGAGGCTGAAAGCCCTGCCCCGATAAAGAGGTCAGTGCCGGCACGGAAAAAATAGGAATATGAAAAGCCACCCTTCAGATCATTGATCATGCCTCCCATATAATTATCAGAAAGGTAAAATCCTGCCCCGCCGTGAAGAGATGGAAAATAACTGTCATACGATAGACAAACTGAATGAAGATTGTAATTGTTGCCTGGATAAAGATTCTGATAAGAAAGCCTTAAAAGCCCGTCTCCCTCACTGCCAGTAAGAGCAGGGTTGCTTATCATTGTTCCCTGGTAATTCAGGACCGAAAGCACTTCCTGCCCGAAACTATTGATTTCCAGGAAAGATATGATAAAAAGAAGAGAGATCAGGTATCTTGCCATATATATCGTAACCGCAATATCAACGCAATGAAAACGTTATTATTTTAAATCCGGCCTGGTTATAAAAGAAACGGAATTAGTTAAAAACATAAATCACATTTCTATCTTTGCCCGGAATGATAAAAAGATCATACCAGATATTGTTGCTCATCACTTTGTTTTTGCAGGGCAACCTTCAGGCTCAGGCACCCAAAGATAACTATTCTTCTTCCTCGGTGCTCTCTTCCGGCCAATGGTTTAAAATAGCTGTCGTACAGGATGGCATTTACAGGATCGACTTCTCAAAGCTGAAGCAGTTAGGCCTCACGGACCCATCAAATCCGAAGATCTTTGGAAATAATTTCGGCCAGCTCTCATATTATAATGATGATCCTAAACCGGACGATCTTAATGAGATAGGGATTTATAAGAATACAGGAAGCGACGGTATATTCAATGAAGGCGATTACCTTCTTTTCTTCGGGCAGGGTACAGGGAGGTGGAAGTTCAACCCTTCAACCGGAGATTACGATTTTGTCCATCATAACTACTCTGATACCGCCTATTATTTTATTACTTCCGGCGATACGCCGGCGAAGAAAATCGCCGATGCTGTTCAGCCGTCAGCTTTGCCGGATTATTATTCTTCGTCATCAGATGCTCTCTATTTCTATAAAAAGGAAATTGAGAATCTCCTCAAATCAGGCAGAGAATGGTATCAGCCAGTATCGGTTTTAAGCAGTACAACAATTGATCCGGGATTCTCCGACATTCTCACAGATCAGAAAATGAAGTTCAGGATAAAGGTTCTGGCAAGGGCTCCGGTCGAAACTCTCTTCAGGTTTTACGAGGGGACAACAATTCACCAGAGCATACAGGTCAATGCAGTCGATATGCTTGATTATACCGGTACGCAGGCACAGATGACTGATTCTTCCGGAGCTGTAAACCCGCTCTCCTCCTCACCCATATTTTCTTTAAGCTATTATAACAATGGAGAAGCCGGCGCAAAAGGATGGATTGACTTTGTCAAGCTTGAATGCAGGAAAAATAATATTTACCACGATCAGACTTCTTTTTATTCAGATTCCAGGGCTGTCGGACCTGGCCATCTCACCCAGTTCACTATCAAGAGCCCTGACAGCAGCCCGGTTGTCTGGGACATTTCAGATCCCGGAAACGTGCGAAAGGTTCTATACACAAAAGCCGGAGACGATATTATATTCAAAGAATCAACCGACAGCCTCAGAACTTTTGTGCTTTTTAATGAGGCAAATATACTATCGCCTTTGTTTCCTAAAAGTGCAACAGCCAACCAGGATCTTCACGGGTCAAATGCTGCCGATATGATTATAATTACGTATCCTCTGTTCTATAAATATGCACAGAAGCTTGCTGACTTGCATAAATCGGACAGAGGCCTTCTGTCCCTGATTGTCACACCGGCACAGATTTACAACGAATTTTCTGGCGGAACGCCTGATNNTCATTTACCTCAGATGATTTTTACGGTCTGCTTGATAATGGAGAAGGAGAAGCAGACGGAACTGAGGATATAGGGATAGGAAGGCTTCCTGTCAACGACACGACTGAGGCAGGCATAGTAACCAGGAAAATTGCCAGGTATATGAATCCCTCAAACAAGGGCGACTGGAAGAATATTATTTGTATAACCGCCGACGACGAAGATGGAAACGCTCATGTTTATGATGCAGAAGGACTTTCGGCTGCATTGACTGACAGTGTTCCTGTTTACAATATTGATAAGATATATCTTGATGCTTACAAGCAGGTTACCACAGCAAACGGGCAGACCTATCCTGATGTAGAGGAGGCAATAAACAACAGGATCAATGCTGGGTGCCTAATTTTTAACTATATCGGCCATGGAAATGAGACCGGTCTGGCTCATGAAAGAGTTGTGAAGACAGATGATATTAATTCATGGAAGAACGGTCCTAAGCTCCCATTATTCATAACGGCGACATGCGAGTTCAGCAGGTGGGACGATGGCGAGCTGAACATTATAACAAGGGAAATCAAGGAAAAGAAGTCAGCAGGGGAAATGGTTCTGCTAAATGAAAACGGCGGAGGAATAGCATTAATGTCTACAACACGTGTTGTTTATTCAGCACCCAACTATTTTCTTAACAAAAATATCTACAATTATGCCTTCAGGATAGATTCTGCAGGGAATCCACTGACGCTCGGTGATATTCTCAGATTGGCAAAAAACGATTCGGGCACCAGTCCAAATAATAGAAATTTCTCACTCCTCGGCGACCCGGCGTTAAGTCTTGCATTCCCATGGTACGGTAAGGTTGTGACAGATTCAATAAATCATTCACCTGCCACATCAGGCACCGATAGCCTGAAAGCATTGAGCCTTGTTACCATTTCCGGACATATAGAAGACTACCAGGGCAAATTGATGAACAATTTCAACGGAACTGTTTCGCCCCTGGTGTTCGACAAGGCATCGGAAATAAGCACACTAGGCAATGACGGCGGATTGACATTAAAGTTCAG
>PMIG01000120.1:4965-7415 GCA_003157055.1 Bacteroidales bacterium
AATTCATCTAAAGACATGAACGGCTATTTTTCAGACGTAGTCGTAGGTGGATTCGCAAGCTCCACATCAGCAGATACTTCGGGTCCCAACATCAGGCTGTTCATGAACGATACCCTCTTCAGGAACGGTGGAATAACCGATGAGAATCCGATTCTGCTTGCACTGATCAACGATACCGGGGGGATCAACACAACAGGTTCAGGCATCGGGCATGATCTGACAGCTTACCTTGACATGGACAGGAATAATTCAATTGTCCTGAACAGCTACTTTGAGAATGATCTGGATAATTACATGAAAGGCAAACTGACATATAATTTATTCGATCTTAGCCTTGGTAACCATTCACTAACTCTGAAAGCCTGGGATAATTATAATAACTCATCCGAGGAGACTATTCATTTTTTAGTGGAAGCGGGAGGAAAATTCATTTTGAAAAACCTTATGAATTATCCTAACCCTGTAAATTATGATACTAAATTTACTGCTGAACAAAACCGTCCCGATCAGCAGTTTGATATCACCATCACGATTTATGATCTTGGAGGAAGGGCTATAAAGGTTATCAAAACATCGGAATTCATATCAGGTTACGAGATACCGCCTGTCTCCTGGGATGGATCGGTTGAAGGCGGGAAAAGGGCCGGAAGAGGCATATACCCGTATAGGATCACCGTTAAAACGAATAGCGGAGAAACGGCTGAAGGGTCAGGCCGCTTAATCATTTTATGAGCTTAGTACAATAACGCAGGAAAAAAATTGTTTTATATTTGCACTTTTGCAGAATTACCTGAACCAGAATGAAACACAGATTAATTGCATTTGTCTTGCTATCAGCAGCCTTGCTGAACAGTACCAGACTTTACTCACAGTCAAGTTCCGGCGAGCTTAATGCCATACAGACAGTTGTCCCGTTCCTTATCATTGCCCCTGATTCCAGGGCCGGTGCAATGGGAGATGCCGGAGTGGCGACCACTCCTGATGTTTACAGCATGCACTGGAATCCTGCAAAATTTGCCTTTATCGATGGCAAAGCCGGTGTAGGAATATCTTATGCCCCCTGGCTGCGTAACCTTGTCCCGGATATTAATATAGCCTATCTTACAGGATATAAAAGAATTGACAAAAAGCAGGTGCTGAGCGGAAGCCTTATTTATTCTTCACTCGGAGATGTCCAGTTTACAGACATCTATGGCAACTTCATGATGAACTTCAAGCCAAATGAACTGGCTGTAGATGCCGCTTATTCAAGGATCCTGACAGATCATTTCTCTGGTGGGATTGCATTCAGGTTTATCTATTCCAACCTTTCCGGAGGATCATATATTAATGGCGAATCATCAAAAGCCGGTATCTCTTTTGCAGCCGATGTATCAGGATATTACCAGAAATCCGTTACTCTTTTCAATAAAGACGCCATAATAGCTGCCGGCATTAATTTCTCAAATATCGGAACGAAAATGAGCTACTCCGATTCCCATGCTTCCGATTTCATTCCCATGAACCTGAGGATTGGTACTTCCGGCACAATTAATCTTGACTCTTACAACAAGCTGACACTTACAATCGACCTCAACAAACTCCTTGTCCCNNTGAGCGAGATAAAGGCCGGAAAAGATCCGACTAACCTCTCAGTGCCTGCAGCCATATTCCAGTCATTCTATGATGCACCGGGCGGATTCAGTGAAGAGCTGAAAGAGATTACCTATTCACTGGGAGCAGAATACTGGTATAACAACCAATTTGCAATACGGGGAGGATACTTTCATGAAGACGCATCAAAGGGCAACAGGAAATATTATACTGTCGGAGCAGGATTCAGGATGAGCGGCTTCACCATCGATTTCTCCTACCTGATTCCTGTCAAGCAGAATAACCCTCTAGCAAGGACATTGCGTTTTTCCCTTTCATTTGACCTCAGCGCACTAAGGAACGCCAGCAAATCGCATACATGAAAATAAGGATTGGCCAGGGCATCGATTTCCATCGGCTGGAAAAAGACATCCGGCTCTGGCTGGGAGGAATAAATGTTCCTTCGGAAAAAGGCTTTTCAGCTCACTCCGACGGTGATATTCTTCTTCATGCAATTTGTGATGCAATCCTTGGCGCAGCCGGATTTGAAGATATCGGTCATCAATTCCCCGATACTGATCCTCAATATAAAAACATTGACAGCAGGATACTGCTGAAGAGATCATTTGACCTGATAAAGAAAAGTGGATATCACATTATAAACATCGACAGTACGGTTTGTCTCGAAAAACCGAAAATAGCTCCTTTCATTCCAGAGATGAAAGCAACCATATCAGAAATTCTTGAAACCGTGCCGGAAAATATTTCAATAAAGGCAACCACAACAGAGAAGCTCGGGTTTATCGGAAAAGAGGAAGGAGCAGTAGCCATTGCGATTGCTCTTCTTGAAAAATGACCCTCGGTTAAATTACTTCATC
>PMIG01000378.1 GCA_003157055.1 Bacteroidales bacterium
ATAGAAATCAATTTTATTCCCTTCAGCAAGCGTAACAACTGCTTTCTTTTTTGCGATTGTTTTACCCATCAGAAGGCCCGATTTGGTATTGCGGGATTTAAGTTTCCCGCCATAGCGCATCGTATTAACCGAATCGACCGTAACACCGTACATGTCTTCAACGGCTTTTTTTATCTGCAACTTGTTTGCATTTTTAGCAACAAGAAAACCGTAGCGATTAAATTTATCGCCCTGGCTTGTCATTTTTTCCGTTACAATCGGTTTAAGCAAAATATTCATCACTAAAAGTTTTCTAATTTTCAAATGTTGCCTGCAAAACGTCAACTGCACTCTCCACAAGTACTAAAGTTGAAGCCTTCATAATTTCGTAAGTACTTAATTCTCCGGCAGTTATAACTTCAACCCCTTGTACATTTCGGGATGACAAATATATATTTTTATTTTGTTCCGATAAAACAAATAGCGATTTTTTATTCGCAATGTTCAGGTTGTTTCCCATTTTGACCATCTCTTTTGTCTGAGGAGCCTCGAATGAGAAGTCTTCCAGGACAATTATGTTATTTGTAGATGCCTTATAAGAAAGTGCAGATTTACGTGCAAGCTGTTTTACTTTTTTGTTAAGCTTGAAGCCGTAAAATCTTGGTTTCGGGCCAAAGACTCTTCCACCTCCTCTGAAGAGAGGGTTCTTGATACTTCCGGCACGAGCGGTACCTGTACCCTTCTGTCTCTTTATCTTCCTGGTACTGCCTGCAATCTCGCCGCGCTCCTTGGATTTAGCTGTTCCCTGGCGCTGATTAGCGAGGAACTGTTTTGTATCCAGGTATATAGCATGGTCGTTGGGTTCAATGCCGAAAATGGAATCGTTAAGTTTAACTTTCCTTCCGGTCTCCTTACCATTAATATTAACAACAGCTACTTCCATTATTTTGTAATTATTACATAACCACTTTTCGGACCAGGAACTGATCCTTTAACTAAAATCAAATTGCTCTCTGGCATAAGTTTCATAACACGCATACTTATCGACATTACCTTGTTGGTTCCCATATGTCCTGCCATTCTCATGCCCGGAAGCACTCTTGAGGGGAACGATGAAGCTCCGACAGAGCCGGGATGCCTTAACCTGTCACTCTGTCCATGGGTTGTTCCGCCAACGCCGCTGAAGCCGTGACGCTTAACGACGCCCTGAAATCCTCTACCTTTTGACCAGCCTCTTACATCGACCCAGTTGTCGGGTCTGAATAATTCAACTGTAAGTACTTCACCTTCCTTTACCTGTCCTTCAGGAAAGCCGCTAAACTCGATAAGTTTCCTTTTCGGAGTTGTATTTACTTTCTTGAAATGACCTAATTCTGCCTTGGTAGTATGTTTCTCCTTTTTTTCGTCAAATCCGAGCTGCACAGCAAAATAACCATCTTTTTCCACTGTCTTGATCTGTGTTACCACACATGGACCGGCCTGGAGAACCGTACATGGGACGTTCTTCCCGTTTTCATCAAAAACGGAAGTCATTCCCACCTTTTTTCCTATTAATCCCTGCATCTCTTTTTACTTTACTGGTTTCACACTTTAATTTCAACTTCAACACCGCTTGGAAGCTCGAGCTTCATCAGGGCATCGATCGTTTTTGGGGTTGAACTGTAAATGTCGAGCAGTCTTTTATATGAAGAAAGCTGGAACTGTTCCCTTGCCTTTTTATTAACAAACGGCGATCTGAGAACGGTATAAATCTTTTTGTGTGTCGGAAGAGGAATCGGTCCGCTTACCACTGCACCAGTAGATTTCACTGTTTTTACGATCTTCTCTGCTGATTTATCCACCAGGTTGTGATCGTAAGATTTCAGTTTGATTCGAATTTTCTGACTCATTTTTAAAGAATTTTTCCTTTTGTAGTTTCGACAATTCTGTTAGCTATTTCTGCAGGCACCTCTTCATAATGGGAGAACTCCATAGTTGATGTTGCCCTGCCTGAGGTTATGGTCCGGAGTACGGTGACATAGCCGAATTTTTCTGCCAGAGGTACTTTTGCCCTGACCACCCTTGAACCTGCTTTCGATTCCATACCTTCCACCTTGCCTCTGCGTCTGTTAAAGTCGCTGATCACATCGCCGACATATTCTTCGGGAGTTACGACTTCCGTAGTCATAATCGGCTCAAGGATTACAGGGTTGCATTTACCTGCATATCGCCTGAATGCCTGCTTTGCAGCAATCTCAAACGAAAGGGCATCGGAGTCAACCGGATGGTATGAACCGTCTTTAAGTGTAACTTTGAGACTTTCGAGCGGGAAACCGGCAATGGGTCCGTTTGACATAGCTTCACGAAACCCTTTTTCAACTGAAGGGATATACTCCTTCGGAATGTTTCCGCCCTTTATTGCATTTATAAACTGAAGGCCTCTTATATCATCGTCAGCAGGAGACAATTCTACAGTGATATCTGCAAACTTGCCTCTGCCACCGGTCTGTTTCTTGAATACTTCGCGGAATTCTGCGGATGAAGTAATAGCTTCCTTGTAGGCAACCTGGGGTGCACCCTGGTTGCATTCAACATTAAATTCCCTCTTAAGGCGATCAACCAGGATTTCCAGGTGAAGCTCTCCCATTCCATTGATAATGGTTTGTCCGCTGTCAGGATCAGTCTTAACCTGGAATGTCGGATCTTCCTCGGCCAGCTTATGGAGTGCGTTGGATAATTTATCTACGTCGGCCTGAGTCTTAGGCTCGATGGCAACTCCGATAACAGGTTCCGGAAAATCCATTGATTCAAGCTGTATCGGTTTATGAATTGCACAAATGGTGTCACCGGTTTTAAGATCCTTGAAACCAACGCCAGCGCAAATATCGCCGGCCGATATGCTTTCTTTCGGCGTCTGCTTGTTGGCATGCATCTGGAAGAGACGGTTAATACGTTCCCTTTTTCCTGTACGTACATTTAATACAGTATCGCCTGCTTTAAGGACACCTGAATAAATACGAAGGAAAGCCAGACGTCCTACAAACGGATCTGTGGCAATTTTAAATGCGAGAGCGGCTAATGGAGCTTCATCATCCGGCTCACGAATAATTTCTTCATCATTTCTTGGATCAACTCCGATCACTGAACCTTTATCAACAGG
>PMIG01000175.1 GCA_003157055.1 Bacteroidales bacterium
ACTGAGGTCGGCAATGTTCAAGGAAGAGTACAGGCAGATGGTAATTGTAAAAGATATTGATCTCAATTCTATGTGTGAGCATCATATGCTCCCTTTCTTCGGTAAGGCTCATGTCGCATATATACCAGACGGTTATATTACAGGACTAAGCAAGATCGCCAGGGTTGTCGAAGCTTTTTCACGAAGACTTCAGGTCCAGGAGCGGCTTACTACCCAGATCAGAAACTGCATTCAGGATACCCTTAAGCCTCTTGGAGTTGCGGTTGTCATTGAGGCTCAGCATATGTGCATGCAGATCAGGGGAGTCCAAAAGCAAAACTCGGTAACAACAACCTCTGCCTTTACAGGCATTTTCCTTGAGCAGCTAAATACTCGCGAGGAGTTCATTCATCTTATCGGTTCGAGGCTTCACTGAAAATAATTTTCTATTTTTACGCTCCTGCAATCAGAACTTAAGTTATTGAAATAATTATGAAGGCATACGTATTCCCCGGACAGGGAGCACAATTCGTTGGCATGGGAATGGATCTTTACAACAAATCACAAGTTGCAAAGGAGATGTTTGAAAAAGCAAACAAACTGCTTGGATTCAGGATCACTGACATTATGTTTTCCGGAACAGAGGCAGACCTGAAACAGACAAAAGTGACCCAACTGGCAATATTCCTTCATTCAACAATACTTGCAGCGCTTCTCGGCGACAGTTTCCAGCCATCAATGGTTGCCGGTCATTCTCTTGGTGAATTCTCGGCTCTCGTTGCCAATAAAACATTATCCTTCGAGGATGGAATTATGCTGGTATCAAAAAGAGCTATCGCGATGCAGAAAGCATGTGAAAAAACTCCATCAACGATGGCAGCAATACTGGGGCTTGATGATAAAACCGTGGAAGACGTCTGTGCCTCTATATCTGAAGTAGTGGTTCCGGCCAACTACAACAGTCCGGGACAGATTGTAATATCAGGATCAAATGAAGGCATTGATAAGGCTATTGAAGTTCTTAAGGAAAAAGGAGCTAAGAGAGCTTTAAAGCTGGCTGTAGGAGGCGCTTTCCATTCCCCGCTCATGGAACCTGCACGTGTTGAGCTCGAGCAGGCCATTAATAATACAATGTTTCATGAACCTGTTTGCCCGGTTTACCAGAATGTAAATGCTCAACCCACATCTGATCCGGTTACCATAAAAGCTAATCTTGTAGCTCAACTCACATCACCTGTAAGATGGGCTCAATCCGTGATCAAGATGATTTCTGACGGTGCAACATCATTTACGGAGGTAGGCCCAGGCAATGTGCTCCAGGGGCTTATTAAGAAAATCAGTAAAGATATGGCAACTGAAGGGGCCGTATATTAAAAATGCAGCGTAACGTTCTGAAATACAGATTCATTAAGGGTTAATGCCACCGGGCATGTTTTAACACAATATTCGAGGATCTTCCTCTGCTTGGCGCTGTATTCATTTCCGGTAAAATCAAAATCAATCTTAATCTCCCCTATCTTCCTGGGGCTTTCAGTCATGATCTTTGTTATTTTGCAGGTTGTTCCATCGATAGAGAATCCATGCTCTCTTGCCGCAATTCCCATTATAGTAAATATACAACTCCCGAGAGCTGAAGCTACCAGATCGGTGGGTGAGAAATTCTCCCCATTACCCTTATTATCGACAGGAGCATCTGTGGTTATCAAGCTTCCGGAGCGGAGGTGAGTTATTTCAGTTCTCAGATCGCCTTTGTAAATTGTTGTTGCAGTTTCCATTATAGAGTTCTTTTGATCTTATTAAAATTAATGCTGTTATGGCTTCATTATTGCTCCCTTATGCCTCTTACCGTCTATCATTATCTCGAGAGGCTTGTCAAAGCGAATATGCCTTATGAATTCATCTTCATACACAATTTTCATCCTATTCAGAAAATCCACATCATAATAGCCTTCGTTAATAAAAGGATTAATTGTGAAATATCCTACTCGGAAGGATGTGAGGTTTTGAAAGAAATGAGTTCCCTGGCTTGGGTCAATGCGGTAATTCTTCAATCCTGATTCAACAATTATCCTTGCGGCCGATATCTGCTGCCATTTTACAGGGATACCGAGCCAGGGATCCGTAGATCCCCATCTTCCCGGACCAATAAGCACATATCCCAATGATTGCTTTACAAATAAAGAGTTTATTTTCTCTATCACCATGGCAACATTCTTATTTTGTGCAGCATTAAATGACTCCGGTTTGACATAGACTAGATCCATAATGCCTTTGAATAATCCATGGCCAAGGGCAGACTCTGAAAAAATAATTGTTTGCTCTTTCCTGATGTTATCGAGGTTAATATTATAAGTTTCATCTGAATAAACTATCGGCCTTATCTGAAGGAAGTTAAAGACTTTGGGCGTTCCTGCAGGAGTCTCGAGGTTGGCTGCAAATTCAATCTCAATAGGGTTATTCATTTCTTTCTGTCCAACCTCCAGAAGAGTAGAAAGTATATCAGCCAACGGGAAAGTCTTGTGTTGAAGAATGCCAGCAAATGTGATGATTCTCTTGCCATTCTGAATGATTCCGTCGCGAAGCACATTATTTGTACGGTCGTAAGTTGAAGCGAGATATTTCATCGCACCATCGTTGTTTGCATCCTTGATATCTATCCTGAGAATATTTACACCATCGTCTGTAGACGGAACAAAGCTGCTGAAATTCAGGTCAAGAGCCCTGAAGTCCTTCTGTGTATCTCGGAGGGCATCTTCAGGTGATGAAAGCTGAAGTATCTTCTTTGGCATTTTAGGACAGAAGCGAAGCGACATGCCTCCTTCGACAATCAGCTTGCCAAGGCCAAACGCTACGTTTACAATACCGTCATCAGCTTTTTCAGAACCTATAGGGTAGTAATTGATCGATCTGGCAACACCTGATAAGGTAGGGTAAAAAATATCTCCGTGACGGTTACCGCAAACTTCCTGAAGGATTATTCCCATCTTCTCCTCATCGATAACGTTGGCAGTAGCAGTCATATAAGCCTTGCTGGCTTTGTAATATACCGACGCATAAACTTCTTTAATTGCATCGGCTATAGCTTTCACCATTACGTGGTTGTCGGCAAGTCTGGGGATCATATAGGTTGAATACACTCCTGCAAAAGGCTGATAATGTGAATCTTCCAATTTGCTTGAAGATCTGACGGCAATGGGATGATTTCTTGAAACGGCAAGAAAAGCATAGAAGTCCTGGTAAACGCGCCCGGGGAGTTCAGCATTAATGAAACTGTTAAGGATATCCTCGTCAGAAAGGTCCGACATCGCAACCGAATAAAGGTTATTGTGATCCATGAACTCGTCGAAGATATCAGTGCTCAAAACTACAGTCCTGGGAATTGTTATAAGGACATCGGGAAATTTATTGAATAGCTTATAATTCTTTATAATCCTGTTTATAAAAGCAAGCCCTCTGGCTTTGCCGCCAATTGACCCTTCGCCAATCCTCGAAAATACCTGGTACTCATCAAAGCTCATTTTGTCGAATTTGGCAATGACTCCCCTACCTTTTCCAAGCCTGAAGCTTGAGATGGCAACATACAGGAACCGCCTCATCTCATCCATAGTCTCAAAATCCTCTTTCCTTATATATTTAAACATCTGGGCAACAGGAAACAAGGCCCTGGCATTAAGCCATTTTGAAAAATGATTCCGGGTTGCATGGTACTCAAGGGAGTTGTCGGGAACTGTCAGTATCTTCTGCTGAAGAGTCTGAAGGTCTGTAGCGATGGCGATAGGTTCGAGCGTATCAGGGTTTCTAAATACAAACGGGCCAAAGGCGAGATTCTGAATTATATAATTTCTCAGTTCCAGAGAAAGGGATTTGGAGTATTTATGGATAAAACCCGCACCTATTTCCTCAGCCCTCTTCTTATGATCAAGATTTGAGGATTGCAGCAGGAAGGGAACTTTGTCATCATCTGCCATTACAACTTTACACAGTTCAAAGCCTGCATTCTCATCAGGAACATTGTCTCTTTTATAGCTTATATCAGATATTACTCCGAGCACATTATACTTATATTTTTTATAAAGAGCTTCGGCATCATTAAAGTTATTTGCCAGCAAAATTTTTGGTCTGCCCCTCATTTTAATCATCCGCTGGTGCTCATTCAGTGCTTCACGCTGAAAATCAAGAGATTGTAAAAGAACAATTTTGTAGATATTGGGAAGGTATGACGAGATATACCTGATCGAATTTTCGACAAGGATTATAGCCTGAACTCCAATATTTTCAATATCATAATCGGCATTCATTTTATCCTCGATCAACTTGATAATAGCAAGGATCAGGGATGCATCGCCCAGCCAGCAGAAAACATAATCTATTGCGCTAAGATCTTCACCCTCAAGCCTCAGGGATACTTCGCGGGAAAAATAAGTGAGGACAACAATGGGAATATGATTATAATTTGCCTTGATCTTTTTTGCAAGGGCAAAAACGTCGGTTCCCCTGAGGGAGAGCATTGAAATAACCAGGTCGACATTGCCTTCCGCAAGAATCCTGAAGGCATCNNAGCATATAATTATCATAATTACTGCAGATTATCAGCACACGGTGTATTCGCTTCTGCATTAGCAGATCGAAGGAGGTATCCGTAAAATCATATTTCTGAAGATCAAGAATACCGTCTATGATGGTCATTGTGAGGTAGATTTACTTATTCATTGTTATAACAGCGATCCCCTTCTTACCATCCATGCGGATGGTGAGTGGTCTCTCAAACCTTATATGCCGAAAGTATTTCCCGGTTTCAATAACTCTCTGGCCGGCAAGCTTACTCCAGTCAATTTTACTGTCGTTGCTTCCCTGGTTTATCGAAAAATAACCTACATTCATTGAGGTAACGTTGTGGAAGAAATGTGAACCCAGTGAGGCATCAAGATGGAAATCAGGGAGATCGACTTCTACAATTACCTTTGCATTTGAAATCTGTGGCCAGGTTACAGGAATTCCGAGGAACCTGTCCTTTGTTCCCCATCTTCCGGGTCCAATAAGGACATACCTGGCATTTGCCTTGAGCATTTTATCATTGATGGCATTAATCTCATCAGCCATCTGGGTTGTACGCAGGTTGTCGAACTTTTCCGGTTCCACATAAATTATATCGGTAATATTGCTAATAATCCCGTTCCCCATGCTTTTCCGGGATTGTAGAATGAGATCCTCAGGGATTATACTTTCCTCATCAATTTCATAGCCGGCACCACTGCCGACAAGTGGTTTAATCTGCAGAAGGTAGAATGAAGCATTGCCTTCATTGTCCTTTGTAAGATCCACTGCAAACTCAATCTCTGAAGGGTTGCCTGTTGCCTCTGCCACAACATCAAGAATTGTCTTTAGGGTTGACGACAGAGGTATGTAATTATATTTCAGGATATCGGCAAAATTTATTACTCTTGGCCCTGGAGCATCGAGGCCGGGAACTATTGTATCATTATCTATATTCAGTACTGAAGCTGAATAATTAAGAGTTCCATGTTCCTCAGCCGTACTTATATCCAGTGATATGAGCCCTGCATTCTCTCCTTCGAGAAGATTCAGATCCTTCTTATTGAGGTCAACAGCATAGAAATGGACCTGAGAGTTTTTATAGAGATCGTTATGAGATACGATATCGAGTGACGGATAGGATGGAGAGAATCTGAAGGCTCTTTCACCTTCAACCACATAATGGCCCAAACCTACAGCCATGACTGCAAATCCATCCTGTGGAGTCATATGTGCAACAGGATAAAAGTTAAATGACTGTGCCGTACCACTGATATGAGGATAAAATGTATCGTTAAATCTGTTGCCAACGACCTCCTGTATAACAATGGCCATTTTTTCCTGTTCAACTTTATAGTTTATTGCCTCAAAATAAGTTCTAGCACTTCTGGAATAAATTGATGCAAAGACTAGCTTTATTGCATCAGACAACTGACGCAGCCTGATCTCGAATTCAGGGTGGTTATTTGGCAGCAGATAAGTGCCGAAGATACCGGAGAATGGCTGACTCATTGAATCTTCGAAAAGGCTGGAAGAACGTACTGCAACAGGCTTGACAATTTGCCTGAGAAACACTCTTAATACTTTTTCAAGAGTATAGCTCAGGCTCCCTTCAATAAACAACCTTTGAAGAACATCAAAGTCTTTTTCACCTTTCACACTGTCCCACAGATGGTTTCGTTCCATAAACATATCGAACTCATCTGTACCGATAATGGCAGTTATTGGAGTTTTAATGTTTATCCCCGGGAGTAGCCGGCCCAGTTCAAAGCTGTAAATCAGGGTGTTGATAAAAGCAAGTCCTCTTCCTTTTCCGCCAAGAGATCCACCGGCAAGACTTACCACATTTGTTTCGTCAATAGAAGCTGACTCTTCAAAGTTTACTACTCGTCCCTTGTTAGTCTCCCTCCTTCGTTTTCTTATGATATCAATAAGGAATTCCCTGAGTTCCCTGAGGCTATTGAAATCAGAGACCTGTATCGGGTTGATCAGCTTGGCAATTTTTACTTCACCTCTGGCCATAAGCCAAAGTGAAAAGTGATTCTTCATAGCATGATATGCAAGCGAATCTTCGGGTACCGTTTCAAGGTAAGCTTCAAACTCCTTCATCGATTTGGCTACTGCAATCTGCCGCCCTTTATTGTCTCTGTATACGAAATGTCCGAAGCCAAGGTAATAGTTGATAAAAGATTTCAGGTCCTGAAGCAGGCTCTCTGAATTCTTGTTAATAAAATTTGCTTTGAGAGTGAAAGCATATTTTGCATTTTCAGAATCAGATGACTGAAGAACGGTTGGCAGGTTCGGAAGATCATTCTTGATAAGCTGAATAAGCTCAAAACCGGCAGTGTCGTATAGTTCCCCGTTTTTCGGAAATCGCATATCGGAAATGACACATAGCAAGCTATCCTTGTATTTATTGTAGATAGATATTGAATCCTCCCAGTTTGAAGCAAGGAGAATCTTTGGTCTCGCTCTGAGCTTCAGTACTTTGTAAAGTTCATCGGTTGAAACATCTTCAATAAGGCTTCTTGTCTGCTCCAAAACAAGAGTATAAAGTATAGGGAGATAGCTGGAATAATATTCTGCAGAGTCCTCAACAATCAGAATGACTCTTGTAAGACCCTTCTTGGTATCATTGTCGACATTTACCTGGTCCTCGAGCAATTTTACCATTGCAAAAAAGACTTTCGACTCACCAGTCCACACAAAATAATTATCAAAAGGTACCCCAAGAGCTTTCTGCTTTTTTATAAAAGGGGCATCAGCAGGGTTATTGAGAAGCAGGAAAGTTGGCAGGTAAGGATATTTTTCCTTAATCTTCCTGCAAAGTACCAGCGGACTCTCCTTATGGACTCCCACCATTATAATTATCATGTCATAGTGTCTGGATTTCAGCCTGTTAAAAGCTTCTTCCTCTCCAGTAACGCCGGTAACTCTTGGCAGGGAAGTGAGGCTGAGCTGATAATATTCCCCAAGCATATGGTCGGAGAATCTACCCTCACCTTCAATAGAATAAGCATCATATAAGTTTGCTACAAGCAATATCTCTTTTACCTTGAATGGCTGAAGGTCATGAAAAACGTCCCTTTCGGCATTATGTCGTTCGAGGAATTTCTGGAGCAGCTTCCTGCTTGAGACATTTGTCATGTCGTCATCATACTCCTTCGGAACCTGAGCCATACGGATAATATCGCGGGCTTTATAGCTGTTTATATAACCGGTAATGAGACTTGCAATGTTCTGAATAAGGTCTCTCTCCTCCTTTAGAAACGGACCTTCATTTTCGATGCTGAATTCCTTATTATAAAATATCTCAATTGTACCATTTTCGTCATCAATTGTATTGAATTCCTGCATCATTTTCCAGGTAGTTTCCTGAAATTCAGGTGTTTCAAAAATCTTATCAAGGTATTTTATTCTTGCATTAGTGAATTCCGGATATTGCCATGCAGCAGGAAGAAGCAGGGTAATTTGTTGAAGGGTTTCTTCAATTGGTTTACCCTCTTTAAGTATATATGTTGTTTGATTGATGCAAGCCAGTTCCTTCAACCGCTCCTGCTGTTCGTGAAGCAACCTGTGATATTCGGGATTGATATGATCTTTATTATCCATCATCCGGCAACTGGAATTCAGGATTTAAAGTTAATAAATGAAAATTAAAAACCCCTTCCGAGAAGAAAGGGGTTTTTTTATTCTACTTTCCAGGTCGACCCGCTGGCAAGCAGATCATCCATGCATTTTATTTTAGAGTCCTTGCGGACCTTTTCAATCTGATCCTCCACATCTGTTTCGTATGTATTGCCGGGTACAGATCGAATAACCCCCAACGCCACTGGATAATCCGGATACTTCATATTTGCCAGCATATACTGAATGCCTGGGTTAGCTTCATATGCATCATGAATGATAAGGTGGTCTCTGGTTATTCCGTTTTCGCCAATTTTTACAACTTTTAGCTTGAGTCCATCCAGTACCAGTCCCTTGTCATTATTTTTCCCGAAGGTCATCGGTTCTCCATGCTTCAGGATAATTGTCCGGTCGTCTCTTACCTCTTTGCCCGTTACAACTTCGTGAATTCCATCATTAAAGATTACACAGTTTTGAAGGACTTCAATTACTGATGTACCCTTATGCCTTGCAGCTTCAATATATATCTGTGTCGACAGGCCTACATTTGCATCGACCGTTCTGGCGAAAAATTTGCCTCTGGCACCGATTACAAGCTCACCGACTGAAAATGGTTCCTCAACGGAACCGAAGGGAGATGTCTTGGTCACAATGCCTTTTTCAGAGGTTGGTGAATACTGTCCCTTGGTCAGACCGTATATCTCGTTATTGAAAAGTATAAGGTTAATATCAATGTTACGTCTGATTGCATGAATAAAATGATTTCCGCCTATTGCCAGCGCATCGCCATCTCCGGTAATTTCCCAGACTGATAAATCAGGATTGGCCGTTTTAACACCAGTGGCAATAGCGGCTGCCCTTCCGTGGATTCCATGAAAACCATATGTATCCATATAATAAGGGAATCGTGAGGAGCATCCTATACCTGAGATAAATACAAATTTTTCCTTTGGTATTCCAAGTTCGGGAAGCGCTTTCTGAATAGCATTCAGCACAGCATGATCGCCGCATCCGGGGCACCATCTGACCTCCTGATCGCTTTTAAAATCCCTGGGGGTATATTGCAATGTTTGTGATTCAGCCATTTTATTTTTCCTCCAGAATTTTAATGCATTTCTCCTTTATTTCGCCGATAGTAAATGGTATTCCCTGTACCTTGTTAATCTGTCTGTAAGTAAATTCATGGTGTTTTATTCTCAGGTAATCTGCAAACTGGCCAAGATTGAGTTCAGCAACCACTATCTTATTAAATTTACTGAACACCTCTCCAACATTTCTTGGCAAAGGATAGATATAATTGAAGTTGGCCAGGCTTACCTTATGACCTTCAGCCTGCAGTTCATTGATTGCGGTCATGAGNNACCGTACACTTTAAGGTCAGGTATCCTGTCAGCTACTTTCGCCACCTTTTCGGCCCTGAGATTAACCATCATCTCGTGGTTTTCAGGTATATATGATACATTACCTTTCATTGTTTTCTCAAGACCACCTATTCTGTGTTCAAGTCCAGGAGTACCTGGAATTGCCCATGAGCGTGCCAGTGTTTCACAATTTCGTTTATAAGGGAGAAAAGGTTTATCATTAATATCGGCAAATGGCGGTTTTATTTCAGGGAGATCCTTCACAACAGGAATTCTCCATGGTTCAGAGCTGTTCGCAAGATAGCTGTCAGTGAGCAGAAGGACCGGGGTCATATGCTCCAGTGCGATTTTTGCAGCTTCGTAAGCGAAATGAAAACAATCGGAAGGTGTGCTGGCTGCAATAACAACTACAGGGCATTCTCCATTTCTTCCGAATATTGCCTGCATCAGGTCGGACTGTTCTGTTTTGGTCGGCAGCCCCGTTGATGGTCCTGCTCTTTGCACATTAATGATTACCAGGGGGAGTTCGGTCATGACTGCCAGCCCGATGGCCTCTGATTTAAGGGCCATTCCGGGACCTGATGTAGAAGTGACTGCCAGGTAGCCGGCAAAACTTGCGCCGATAGCGGTGCAGATACCTGCAATTTCGTCCTCGGCCTGGAAACTTTTTACTCCAAGGTCCTTTCTTGCAGCCATCTCTTCAAGAATTCCGGTAGCAGGGGTAATCGGGTATGAACCGATAAATGTTCTCAGCTGTGCCCTTTCGGCAGCAGCCAGCAGGCCCCAGGCAGTAGCAGCATTTCCGCATACATTCCTGTACGTGCCTTTCTGAATTGGTGCCGGCTCAATTATAATTACAGGATTAAGAGCTTCAATTGTTTCGGCATAGTAATAGCCAGCTCTCAGTGCTACTTTATTTGCCTGGGCTATTTCAGGTTTTTTTACAAATTTCTTATCGAAGTACTGCTCGGTATATTTAAGCTTCCTGTCAAAGAGCCAATAAACCATTCCAAGTGCGAACATATTCTTGGTTCTGAGCACTGACTTTGGATCGAGTCCAAAATCTTTAAGGGCTTCCTTGACCATTGTTGAGATAGG